>JASFPJ010000077.1:0-12296 GCA_050116035.1 Candidatus Aminicenantota bacterium
TTTCTTGCCGGGATCTAGTCAAAAAACCATTTGCCTTTCCGTCCGAATACCGATGACAATGAGACTTCTACTTCTGGACTGATTTTTCTGATTTGAGCACATAAAGTAAGTATTGTTTCTTGGTGTGAGATGGAGTATATTGAATCCTCAAAAAATCCATGCCATCTAAAAATCCAAAGAGTTTTCAAATCTTTTTAAAAGGAGGTAAAGAATGAGGAAACCTTTGCTTTTTATCATTATTTTCTGCTTGTTAGCTTTCTCATCACTGGTCGGACAACAACAAAAAGCCGAAGAAAAGCCCGACCCGATGAAGAACTTCTCGCTCGTCACAGAAACAAAGCCGGTCCAAGAGAATGTCAAAGTGGGTTTCGACTCCATCACAGGCCAAGACGCTGTCACTTACCTGAAATTCATCTCCTCCGACCTTTTGGAAGGAAGAGACACAGCCAGTGAAGGATACGACATCGCCGCTCTTTATGCGGCATCCCTATTCGAGCTTTGGGGGATCAAACCTGCTGGAGATCCTGAGCGCCCTCGAATGAGCATGCGCATGATGTTTCAACCCTCACAAAAACCTTCAGCTCCCAAAAGAAGCTATTTTCAGAACATCCCCTTTATTGAGACTCTAGGAACTAAGGGGATGGCTGAAGTCCAATGTCAAAAGGGCCAACTGAAAAAGACTAAGACTTTTCAACCGAACATGGATTACACCTATTACGCCTCCGAAACTCAAACTCTGACCGCGCCGGTTGTGTTCATTGGCTACGGCATACAAGAATCCTCTCTGAAATTCGATGAGTACAAAAATATCGATGTCAAGGATAAATTCGTGATGATGCTCTCTGAAACCCCGGGAAAAGACGACCCTGAATCCCCCTTTAACAAAGGAAAGCTCAAAGAAAAATACTATCCCCCGCGCCGACGCATGAGACGAATGGCATCTCCGAAAAACGATTTGGCCAGAGATAAGGGAGCCATAGCCATCCTTATGGTTGAAAACGCTCCGAAAGATAACTCTGATGTGCCCCGAAGAGCCCTTGATTCGCAGAGAATCAACGATGAAAGGCCAATATATCCGGTTCCGCGTCGCCGGATTTCTCTCGCTGAGAACGTAGGACCGTCCATGCCCTGGGAATCAATCTCGACAATCCGGATCTCCAGGAAAATGGCCGATGACATTCTCGGAATGGTGGGCCAGGATGTCGAGACTCTCAAAGGTAAAATCGAGAAGACACTCAAGAGCCATTCCATGGCGCTGCCAGGGGTGTCCTTCACTGTTAAAACTGAAGTCGAGACCAAACTGGTCAACAGCATGAATGTCCTGGGATACATCGAAGGCTCAGATCCCGAGTTAAAAAAAGAAGCGATCGTGATCGGCGCTCACCTCGATCACCTGGGGCGGAGAGGAGACTACATCTTTAACGGCGCTGACGATGACGGCTCTGGATCTGTCGGAGTGATGGAGATCGCCCAAGCCTTTGCCAAAAATCCTGTCAAGCCCAAAAGGTCGATCGTGTTCGCTCTTTGGACAGGTGAAGAAAAGGGACTCTTAGGTTCAAGGTATTATGTGGCCAATTCTTTCATGAAAACCGCTGCTAACCTGAATCTGGATATGATCAGCCGGGTCTACGAGAAAGAGCGTCTGGCCATGATGGCCAGAAGATGGGGTGCCGAGATTGGAAAAGAGGTATTGAAAAAAATCGATGCTAAAAAATACGTAAATCTTTCCTATGATGCTCATACTCCTGATATTGGAAAAATCATGAGGGAAAACAATAACCATGTGGGCCTCCACATGCATCTTCAGGAACAAGAAGAAGCCTCAGGAGGAAGCGACCATGCACCCTTTGCCAGGGCAAAGATTCCCTGGGCCTTTTTCATAGCCGCCATGACCGAAGACTATCACCAACCCAGTGATACAGTGGATAAAGTCAGCCCAGATTTGATGGAAAAAATCATTAGACTGACTTATCTGGCTGCGTTCGATTTGGCAGATAGATAATTCAGCAATCTGTATATGTGATATTTCTATCATAAGATTACAGACGTCTGAAAATGGAATAAAATCTTTTTTGTCTGTTCTGACAGAAAAGTAAAGATTTAGGAGGATTTATTATGAGACAGAAAGGCAAACTCATCCTCATGCTGTTTTTTTCTATCTTAATCGTCTCCGCATCTTCATTCGCTCAACAGAGAGAAACCCCGCCAGTCAAACTTGACAAACTCTCGGATAGATTATTCCAAATACTCGAAGGCCGCGGCGCGAACGGAGGTGTGTACATCGGCGACAATGGAGTCCTGGTTATCGATGCCAAGATGAATGAAGAATCAGTAAAACAGACACTCGCAGAAATCAAAAAAGTCACAGATAAACCGATCAAATACCTGGTCAACACACACAGTGACGGAGACCATGTTTACGGGAACAGATTTTTTCCAGAGACTGTAACGATTGTCGCTCATGAAAACTGCCGGGAAGAATTCTTTCATCCACGGCGAGACGGAAAGCCATCGGAATGGAACAACCCTGAACTGGCACCCTTCATCCCCTCAGTCACCTATCATGATAAGATGGACATCTACCTGGGATCGAAGAAAGTCGAGCTGTGGTATTTTGGCATCGGCCACACCACAGGAGACACGGTTGTCTATTTCCCGGAAGAAAAAACAGCTTTTCTCGGAGACCAGATATTCATGGGCCGGCCCCAGCTTATTCATTCTTACAAGGGTGGGAACTCTTTCGAGTACGTGAAAACGCTCACAAAAACGCTCGAGACGCTTGATGCAGAGAAATTCTGCAGCGGACACAGTGATCCGATAGACCGGAACGCTGTCAAACATCACATCGAAGAGATGAAAAAAATCCAGGCAAAAGTTAAAACCTTAGTTAAACAGGGAAAAAACCTGGAAGAGGTGAAACAAGAATTCGAAGAGAATCATGCCAGGTTAGTCGAATCCATTTTTAACGAAATCAAAAAATAACCACCGTCAAAATAAAAAAGAGGAAATCTAAAACAGCCCCAAGCAATGCTCCAGCTCTTATTTAAAGAGACATCATTTTTTAAGTAAATCTAAACACAAAAACCGGGTCTTATTGACTTAGATTTCTCGCTCAATAATAACTCATACTCCCTCTTATCGCTGACTGAATGTTTAAGGCTTCCCGGACATAATAAAAGATATTCTTCTTACTCGCTAAATGCAATGGAGTGAATGTGTTTCTTTATCCATTTTCTATTCGGAAAACGACTAATTTGGGAAAAACCACTGCCTATGCTATATTATTATGTTATGCCAGACAGATGTCCTGATTTTATGGCTGCCGTTTTAAGGAAGAAGAAGCCGTGGCGAAGAGCAAAAATAGAATTGAATTAGTTAAAGCTTTACTCTCCAATCCTCAGACCCTCAAAACAAAATTTTCGATCAACTGGTTTCTCCTCCAATATCTCAGAAAGTTCAATCCGAGAAAAGTAGGCCCCAATCTCCTGCTCCACTCCCATCTGCCTCCCATAAATAGCAAGGCCTACACTCGTTTCATCAACGAACATCTTCTGGCAAAAACAGACGGCCCCTCCCATGCCCAGATAGCATTGACCAATGCCTGTCCTCAGAATTGCGAGTATTGCTACAACAAGGATAGAAAAGGCAAAGTGATGGACACGACCATTATAAAAAAAGTTATTCAGGAACTTAAAGAAACGGGAGTCTTCTGGCTGGGTTTTACAGGCGGGGAGCCTCTCCTGCAAAAGGATATCGTAGAAATCACAGAGAGCGTCGGGGATGACTGCGCGGTCAAACTGTTCACCACAGGCTGTACTCTTAATCGACAGCTCGCTCAAGACTTAAGGGATGCAGGCCTATTTTCGGTCTCTGTTAGCCTCGATCACTGGAAACAAGAGGTGCACGACAAAGTAAGAAGGTACGCTGGAGCTTTCCAGACCGCTCTTAAGGCGATAGATATTTTTAAAAACTTGGGTGATGTGGATGTGGGAGTCTCTGCTGTTCTATCCAAGGAAATGATAAAAAAGGGCGAAGTCGAGGAGTTTCTGGAGTACCTGATCGGATTGGACATCCATGAAGCCTGGCTGAGCGAATGCAAACCATCGGTTCAAGATTTCTGGACTGATGATCAGGTTATCACCGAGCAGGAAAGGCTCGAACTAGTGGAGCTTCAAGACCGTTACAACAGAGAAAGGAAAATTACGGTCAATTATCTGGCACATTTTGAAGGAAAAGAGCAATTCGGCTGCAACGCCGGGCATAAGATGGTGTATATCGATCCCTTTGGTGAGGTCAATCCCTGTGTCTTCATCCCGATGACCTTCGGCAACGTCAGGAAAGAATCCATCAAGAAGATATTCAAAGAAATGAAATCATACTTTCCCTCTGAAGACAGGTGTTTCATCAACAAAAACTACAAGCTCATCCAGAAATACTTTAGAGGAACCGCTCCTCTTGGGATTCAAGAGTCCGTCAAGGTAGTGGAAGAAGCCTGTTTTGGTCCGCGTTCGAGATTTTTTCAGCTTTATTATAAATAGCAAAAACGGATGTGAGTAATGAGCAATAAGACCGAGGAGACTTTCTTAAGACTGTATAGAATCACCAGTCTAATACTTTCCATCATCTTTATAACCGTAGGTTTTCTCTTTCTCCTTATACCTGGAAAAGTTTTGAGTTTCTTCAATACAGTATCAGGCGACCTTGGGTTCTCGCTTTCTCCAGTGGATAGCATCGATTTCTATATTGTCCTGGCTGTTGCCTATATGTACCTGGCAGCCTTACTCGCTTTCCTGATGTGGAGACATCCGGAAAACCGCCATTTTCCCCTGTTGCTGGCCCACGGGAAAATTGCTAGCTCCCTCCTTTCCATCCTTCTTTTTACCATCCGTTGGCCCTATCTCATTTTCCTTGTCAATTTCGTGGTAGACGGCCTGATAGGCGTTGTCGCCCTGATGTTCTCCAGCAAAATTAAGCGAACTGCCAAATGAACCTTAGACTGTTAGCTTTTAAAATCTATATTCCTTCATTCATTAAGAAGAAGAAACTGGAACAGTTGTTCATTCTTGTGGCAGACGCCTTTGGAAAATTGCCCCCTCCGATAAAGGGATTTTCTTACAAGGAGCGCTTGAAAGCTTTTGCTCTTTACACATCCAAAGAGGCAGAAACGCGAATACAGGCAGGACAGAATCTGGAAATAATAAAAAAAAGACTTTATAAAAATGCATACATACTTGGCCAAAAAATCAGGAAGGACTTTAGAATCCGCAACCCAAGAGAAGTCATGGAAATGAGCAGTATTTTGTATCAAATCCTGGGGATTGATTTCGAAGGTGATACGAGCGGCGAAGTGACCATAAAGAAATGCTTTTTCAGCGATTATTATTCTCAACAAGTTTGCCAAATTATTTCCTCTCTGGATGAAGGGGTGGCGGCTGGATTATCAGGAGGAGGAAATTTGAGCTTCTCAGGAAGAATCACAGAAGGAAAAGACTGCTGCAGAGCGCGGTTGGCCATGCCGGAGGAAAAGTCATGAAAAAGGCCATTGTGGTCGGAAGCGGAGCAGGCGGAGCCACTGTTTCGAAAGAACTGCAAGGTCATTTTGAAGTGACTGTATTAGAGGCCGGAAAAAAGTTCCAGCCTTTCTCTCTAGATCTTTTGGTGCCCGAAAAGCTTAAGAAGATAGGCCTGCTGTTCGATGAGAGGCTGATTCAACTCATATTCCCCATAACAAAAATTAAAAAATGTGATGACCGAATGATTCTGGTCAATGGTATCGGATATGGAGGGACGACGACTATCAGCACCGGAAATGCCCTCAGAAAGGATGAAAATCTGAAGAAAATAGGGATTGATCTGGATGATGAATTCGAAGAGATCTATCATGAGATTCCTGTAACCACAGATCATTACAGACTTTGGCGCAATCCAACACAACAGCTTTTTAAAATCAGTCAGGAAATGGACCTTGATCCCAACCCTACACCTAAAATGGGAAACTATGAGCGATGTCGAAGCTGCGGGAGATGTGTGCTGGGATGCCCTCATGGAGTGAAATGGGATAGCCGGAGTTTTTTATTGACGGCAATGGATAAAGGGGCCCGGTTGATGTCGAGATGCAAAGTTGAAGAAGTGGTCATAGAGGGGAATGAGGCAAGAGGTGTTCTAGCAAGACACAGGGGACGCAGGAAATTTTTCCCGGCAGACCTTGTTATCCTTGCCGCAGGAGGACTTGGAACCCCTGTGATCCTCAAGAATTCCGGAATCGATTGCGAGCCAAACCTTTTCGTGGACCCAGTCCTGTGTGTGGCAGTTGAGTGGAAAGGGAGCCATCAAAATCAAGAAATCCCCATGCCTTTTGTCGTCCAGAGAGAGCATTTTATCCTGTCTCCTTATTTTGATCACCTGAGTTTCATTTTCAACAAACACTGGAATCATCCCCCTCAGAATATCCTGAGCATGATGATTAAACTGGCTGATAACAATATCGGAGACATTTCAAAAAGAAAGGTTAAAAAAAGTCTTACTGACCAGGATAAAGAACGGCTGGAGGAGGCAGTTTCAATCTGTAAAGAGATTCTGCTTCGCCAGGGGGCCAAAAAAGAAAATATGTTCTTAGGAACGATAAATGCAGGGCATCCGGGAGGGATGCTGCCGCTGAGTGAAAAGGAGGCCAGAAGTGTCCACAATCCAAGGCTTCCTGAAAATCTTTATGTCGCTGATGCCACTTTGCTACCAAAATCTTTAGGCAATCCCCCTATCTTCACCATCATCGCGTTGGCTAAACGCGTGAGCAAAGTGTGTGCTAATCTCAGGGCATAATTATAGAATAATCATCCAGATCCCAGCCAATTCCCAAGAGCAGATTCTTAAAAACCTTGTAGAAGCCATCTTTAACGAAATCAAAAACTGACATAAACGAATCAAATAATATGCAATTACACATGAAGTGAAGCAACATTAAAGCGAATCACACAGAGAATAGATTACCACGCTCTTCGGACTTAAAATAACATTGCGGAAACATCAATTGCGCTGCTGACAGTGGAAATCATTCTAAAATAAAAAACAGCTCTTGGACGTAAGAGATTCTTATCGTAAGTTTAAAAATTTAGAGCAGTGATACAGGAACTCTCCGGCTTGTAGAGCTGGAGGCATTTCTCTCTTTCGAAATAGCCTCTTTTATCCGGGCCGGTGTCATCGGGAGTACGAACAACCTGGCCCCGATGGCATCGTAAATCGCATTGGCAATCACACCCCCCATCGAAGTGATGGCCGGCTCTCCGCAGCCTTGAGGAGGCATTTCCGGATTATCCACGAGCACGGTTTCGATCTTCGGCTGCCAGGAAAAACGGGGAATTTCGTAGGTGTCGAAATTCTCATCCAGAATCCTTCCGTTCTTAAAACGGATCTCTTCGGTCAGGCAGTAGCCGAGTCCCATGGTGATGCAGCCCTCGATCTGCATCCGGACTCCTTCCGGATTAATCACTTCGCCGGTATCCTGAGCGCATACGACACGCTCCACCCGAATCTCTCCTGTCTGCTTGTTCACATCAACCTCAGCCATCGTAGCTAAGTAGGTGCCCAGATAATCCGTGCAGGCGATCCCGTATCCTTTCCCGCTGGGAGCCTTGGAGAAGGTGCGTCCGAACTTCTCTGCCGCGGCTCGCAGAACTCTCTTCATCCTTTCATCTGTTAAATTATGCAACCGGAACTCAAGAGGGTTCATCCCCGCTTGCTCAGCCATGATATCGATGTGAGATTCGATGGCAAACACGTTGGTGTTGCTGCCCGGGCCGCGCCAGGCGCCCACACCAAATGGATGAACACGGCTGCCACCACTCCTGCCTCCCCAACCGCCGTAGGAAAGAACACGGTGGTGAGGGATGTTGTAAAAAGGTTCAGAGCTTCTGCTCCCGGCAAAGTAATTGTGATACTCCCAGAAGACGATCTGGTTTGAACTGTTGAGACCGGACCGGATTTCTATCACAGCTGCCGGCCGGAAGGTATCATAAAAGAATTCTTCTTTCCGGCTCCAAGCTACTTGCACCGGTTTGCCGCACAATTTGGCCAGCCGCGCCGCCTCGACTATCTGCTGCCCCTGGTTTTTCCCTCCGAATCCACACCCCACAAAAGGAGTGAACACACGGACATTCTGGGAAGGGAATCCGAGAACCCGAGCAACTTCCCCTTGGGCCCTGAAAGGCGCCTGCGTAGACGCCCAGACTGTGGCTCTGTCTCCTTCAATCTTCACCACAGCCGTATGGCTCTCCGCGGGAGCGTGAGCAACATAATGATTGAAGTAGGCCTTGTCGAATGTCTCGCTGGCCAGGCCTTTTCCCGTATCCAAATTCCCTGTCTCTGTAACAACATTTCCTTCAGAGGCAGACTTTTTTAAATGATTGAATATGGTCGTGCCATCCAGTTGAGATGTGGACGGCTCAAATTGCGCTTTGATCAATCCCAGGGCTTTATCTGCGATATCGTAATGTTTATGAAGAACAGCGAGCATGTCATTATCCCGGATGACCTGGATATCTTTGACTTTTTCAGCAGCCGAGGTATCTACACTTTTCAATTTCGCTCCATGAGCTGGAGGCCTCAATATCCTGGCATAGAGCATTCCGGGTAAGTGGATATCGCCTGTAAACTTGGCTTCTCCTGTGACTTTCTGCCGGCTGTCTAGACGGTCTGTCGGCTGGCCCGAAATGGTATGCTTTGAATAATGCTTAATCGGTGGCTTCTTCTCAAGATGTCTCTCAATCTTCTTTCCTTTGGCAAGCTGTGCATAGGAGACCTTTTTCCGGGGGTTTGTCTTCTCAAAAACATTGCCGTCCTTTGTCGCCAGGCTCTCTGGACGTGTGCGGAGATGTTCAGCAGCCAGTTGAATCAGAACGCCCCTAGCTTCGGCAGCGGCCTGGCGCAAAGGGGGACCAAAATATTTTGTGCTCCTGGAACCAAAGGTTCCTGCATCCCAGGGGCAGAGGGCCGTATCCCCCATAACCATGTCGACAACAGCTAGGGATACATCGAGCTCTTCGGAAAGCATCTGAGCGAACGAAGTTATGACACCCTGTCCCATCTCGATTTTGCCGGTGAAGCAGGAAACCCGTCCATCTTCTCCGATCCTGAGATAGGCGTTGAAATCCTCTGGATATCCGCTGCCTCGCCGCCTCTGCTGGATCGCAAAAAGATCGCCCACTGAGAAAGAGATGATGATTCCTCCTCCCAGGATTTTGAGAAATTCTCTGCGGTCGAGCGTGACCGGATTTTCACTTTGGCCTGAATCAAATGGAAAATATTCGTCGTTTTTCATGGTCTCTGTCCTTTCATTGTCCGGGCTGCGGTCTGGATGGCCTGGATAATACGGTTATAACTCCCGCAGCGGCACAAGTAGCCCTCCAAATCCTCAACGATATCCCGGTAAGAGGGTTGAGGATTCTTCATCAACAGGCTGTAGGCTCCCATGATCATCCCCGGCGTGCAAAAGCCGCACTGAAGGGCGTTGTGCTGCATAAAGGCTGTTTGTAGAGGATGGAGCTTTCCGTTCTGCTGAAGTCCTTCTATGGTCAAGACTTCTTTTCCGTTCACTTCCTCTATTGGATACTGACAAGAGAGGACCGCTTCATTATTCACGAGCACAGTGCAGGCTCCACAGAAGCCCTCTCCACAACTGTATTTTGTTCCCGTGTGTCCAAGGTCAGAGCGCAATATCCATAATAGCATGCGCTCTGGAGATGAGGTTACGCGGACACTCTTTCCGTTGAGTCTGAAACTAATTATTTTTTCCATCTGTTCTCCCCATAATCACTGGGATTATAGTATTTTAATCAAAACTAACAAAAGTTTATTCCACTGTCAAAGATTATGTTTAGTGAGCAGGAATCCTAGCCTCGAATGTTCTTGATAAGGCCTTTCAGGACTGCGGCAGGCGAGGTAAATCAGGCTATGTCCTCACAAGGATTTGTCCTCAAAGCGAAGTATTCGTCTTAATGGGCCATTTATCATTGAAAATTCACTTCCAGCGGTTCTGTTTCTTGCGTGGATTTTGCATGTATATCTCGAATCTCCCTCCAGGTGTCGCTGTCTGGCTCACCCACTCGGATGGTGTAGAGACCAGGAGCGAAGACTTTCGGTTGAAAGGACAAACCATTGATCCTCAGCGTATACACTATCTCTTCCGTCTGCTGCCGAATAACCTGAACAACCGGATTCTGCAATCCTCTGACTTGGATTTCCGGCAGCCAGGCTTGGGCTTTCCGTCCATAGTTGTCCAGTTGATTGATCCGAATGGGCCAACCCGGGAAAGGATCGTTCTTATCTGGATCAGCCCAGTACGGCCAGTTCGCCAACTCGATGTCGCGGCTGTCTTTATAGAATGTAATAACACTATAGCCCGTGGATAACTCATGGTGCCGGGTCGGATGGATAGTCGTTTTCTGGGGATTTGCGATAGCGTAGACCGTGATCTTGTTCCCGAAACCGTCCTCAAAATCGCCGGTGTACTTCGGGCTTCCAGGCGTTCGGTTTCTGCCCGGTATAGGCGGCCACCAGCGTCGCGGGAAGATATTGCCTGTTGCCGGTGATACAATCACATAGCTGGAATCACGCCATTCCTCCACACCGTACTGGCTGGTGTTCGCAAGGTGTTGGTCTCCCACCATATGGGTGGCAAAAGCCTTCCGGAATCTGCGGATGGCTTTGTCTCTCCCGACCTGGGGCCATCCGTTGGAATCAAAGTCGGCGACCGCCTTGTCCCCCTCCACGTAGATCCCTGGATCCGGAATCTCCAGTCGGGGTACCACTCCATCACTTTTCGCGGCTTGAGGAAGAGTGGCGACGTTAGAAAACAGCGTTTGGGACACCACCGCTTTCATCCAGGTCTGATTGGACCAGTCACCAGCCCACTCATCCAAAAAATTCAGCTGCCGTTCTCCGAGCAGCACGGCATTCGTTATGCGGGATTTCTGTTTCACATCCCATGAAGGATTTTGAACCCAACCGTTATAGATCTCAGCTTCAGGAAAGAGAGGTTTGGGGGCGGACTTGAATTTGCGATCCTCGATGACCGCGATGCTCAAACCGCCAATATTGCATTCTGTGAAATACACGCCAATGCCCTGCTCGACCGGACGCGAATCATAGGGATCGGGCAGATGGCTTGACTGCGTGGTCTGGACCATGTTCACGAACTCCGGTGACATCTTGTACCCACCTGTATCCTGGGCGGCAGCGCCCTGCAATCCCGGAGATGTCGCTTTCCCTCCTGCACCCCAAATATTACCGTGATAGACATCATGGTCATCGGGGATAGCAATGACCGGAACCCTGGTTGAAAGTTCCTTATTGGTGATGCACCAGAGGTACCACTTGTACAGATAATCCAGAAAAGCATGCTCCCGGTCCGCCCGAGTGGGAGACGCTCCCTCATACACCTGGTCACCAGCAAAAAACATCACATCCGGGTCATGCTTTTTTAGCCTCTTCACTAACTCCACATGGGGATACAAAAGCCCCCAATCCCAGGGGAACCATTCGCCGTCCACTCCAACCCAGGAGGTGCGTTTGGGCTTGACGACCTGCTCGACACAGCTCATGGAGATCATGACCAGCTTATCCTTGTCGAACGGATCTTTTTTAATAATCCCTTCCAGGACATATTTTTTTTCCTGTTTGCGCTTCAGGATATATTCGACCCGGAAAGGCACGTCGGTTTTGTATTCCCAGTTTTCGACCCGGAAGGGCGCTGTGTATGACGGATGAAGCAGTGTCGATGTGTCCGTGTGTTCCCAATTCTTCTGATTGCGGATATACAAATCGACCTGCTGGTTTTCCTGCTTGGACAGAGGCATGAACTGCACGGTCAGCTTTAAAGTGCCTCGACTCAAGGTATACAAAGCCGTGACCATGGGACCCAGATTCCGGTCCGGATTGTGTTCCAGCTTCGACCCGGAAATCTTCCAGTCTCTGAAGGCAAACCGGTTGTCGTCTTCTCCAGAGTATCCGCTATGAGAAACAAGCGCGATATTCCCCACAAACCGGTCCCGAGGCAATCCTTCCATGACCATTGAGGACAAAACATCTTGGCTGGCCGGGTCGACCGCTTTCAATGTCAGGCTGCAGTCCTCTTTCCCGGACTTGAGGTTTAAATCGAGCCGAATCTCATCCCATATCAGAGGGTCCTTTTCCTCGTAAAAGAGATAATTGTCCTTTTGTTCGTAATCCCGGATAAAAAGCCGTCCCAGGCCGTCACAGCCCACGAACAGGCCGGCTTTGGGGCCGTAAGCGTGATGGATCAG
>JASFPJ010000078.1:0-12119 GCA_050116035.1 Candidatus Aminicenantota bacterium
AGCGCGGCAATCTCAACCTGAATGGTGTCATTGCGAGCGAAGCGCGGCAATCTCAACCTGAATGGTGTCATTGCGAGCGAAGCGCGGCAATCTCAACCTTTCATTAATAAGATAATCACTGAACATTTAAAGTATTAGATAAAGAATTAGGGAGGCGAGAACTGAATAATTTAGATGACTATTGGTTCAACTCCTTGGGCTGGTTTCTTTTTTTCCTGATAGCTGTGTATTTTATAACAGTGAATCAATCACTCTATCCAAATTTGAGAGAGGGGAATTATAGACATTCATTTTGGATGGTTCAACAGATTCCATAGCTTTTAAACCGCTTCCTGTGATGACGAGGACAATCGGATTTTTTTTCTCGAGCTTGATTTCCCTGGAAAGTTTTATCAGCCCGGCTAAAACAGTGGCTGAGGCCGGCTGACAGAAGATCCCTTCGATTTCCGCCAGCATTCTCTGTGATTCTATGATTTCTTCATCTGAAACATCGGTGAGCATTCCGTTGTGATCCCGAATCAGTTTAAGGGCTATGTTTCCTCCTGGAGGATCAGGATTGGAAATGGCATGGGCGATTGTCTCGGCTTTTTTTATTCTTTTGACCCGAGGATTTCCAGATGCGTAAGCCTGAACAATAGGAGAGCAACCCCGGGCTTGAACTCCGACGATTGTGGGGAAGTCCTGGATAAGGCCTTCCTGTTTGAGGTCTACGAAAGCTCTGATGAGTCCGGTTAAATGACCTCCTGCGCTCACGGGAACGAGGAGATACCGGGGAACCAGGCGTTTGAGCTGATGGAAAATCTCGAATCCCGTGATCTTATAACCTTCGATACGAAAAGGGTCGACTGAATTCATGAAATAGATCTTGTGCTTGTTCCCTAAGGAAAAGCTCTGGGTGAACAGCTCTCCGTAATCGCCCTTGACCTTGATGAGAACCGGATTGTGAATACCTGATGTGAGCAGTTTATCCATAGGAGTATCTTCTTTGAGAAGAACCAGTGTGGTCAATCCCGCCCTGGCTCCGTAGGCGGCCGTCGAAGAGGCCATGTTTCCTGTGGATACGGTCCCGATTTTTCTTATTCCCATGGCTGTTGCTTTTTGGACGGCCACGGCAGTCCCTCTGTCTTTAAAACTGTGAGTCGGATTCGCCGCTTCATTTTTAACAAAGACCGGAGGGAGATTGAATTTTTTCGTCAGACGGCCGAGTTTAACAAGAGGAGTATTTCCTTCTCCCAAACTGAGACTCGGGTCGACCTGCGAAAGTGGCAGGAAATCCAAGAACTTTTCCAGAGGAGAACTTTTTTCCAGGGAAATGGTTCTTTTTTTCTGAGGAGTAGGGCAGAGCAAAGGCTCCTGGCATTCGGGACAGAAAGGATAAAAGATATCCAGGAGGAATTTTTTCTGACAGTAGAGACATTCCAGTGATTCTTTTTCTCTCTTCATCAGGTTCACTCTTCGGACATAAGTGTATAAAAATTGCAGACTCGCTGTAAAGATGTACTCCAGAAACCTGTCACTCTTCACGAGCGAGCCATGGGCTGAGAGTTCGATAGGTGGCTTTGTCTGGCCATTGAAACAAAGAACTCCATTCAAGTTTCCAGAAATCCATGTTTACATGGGCTTTCCCCAAGATAGCTCAAAGCTTTCTTCCTGACCTATGCGTTGTAAATTTAAGAAAACCCATGTAAAATCAAGCCTCAACGGCTCATTTTCAAATGAAAGATGATGAATTTTTCATGCGCCAGGCACTGGCAGAAGCTCAAAAGTCCCTGAAGAAGAAAGAAGTGCCGGTCGGTGCCGTCCTTGTCTTTGAGAAGGAAATTGTGAGTCGTGCCCATAATGAGCCCATCGCAAAGAGCGACCCGACTGCTCATGCTGAAATAGTCGTGATAAGAAAAGCGAGCTCAAAAAGGAAAAATTACAGGCTGTCCGGTTGTGACCTGTATGTTACGCTCGAGCCATGTGCCATGTGTTTGGGTGCGGCCGTGCATGCGAGAATCAGAAAACTGGTTTTTGGCGCTATTGACCCAAAAAGTGGGGCAGTGGAATCGGTCATGAAGTTCCCTCTGGAGAGAATGAATCACAGAGTTGAGATCGTTGGCGGTGTTTTAGCCGACGAATGCAGCCAGATTTTAAGAGATTTTTTTAAAAAAAAGAGACAATCTAAGAAGGAATAACTCTTGAGGAATCTAGGAAGGAACAAGTATTATTATGAATGAGATGGAGAGGTGGCCGAGTGGTTGAAGGCGGCGGTCTCGAAAACCGCTATACTGTGAATGCAGTATCGTGGGTTCGAATCCCACCCTCTCCGCCAGCTCAAAAATGTGGCGCTTTGCTTTTGGCTTTTGTTCAAAGGTGTAAAGGTTCAACGGACGCAATAGCTGCACAACCACACTTTTGAGCATTGGCATTTGATGACTTTTCGGATCAATTTTTAAAAATTATTACCAATCAAAAAAGGAGTAATACTTTTGAAAGCAGCTGTATACACAAAATACGGGCCACCGGATGTTCTCAAAATTGAAGAATTAGATAAACCTGTTCCTGACGATAATGAAGTGCTTATAAAGATTCACGCAACAGCCGTAACGTCAGAGGACTGCACCTTTCGCAAGGGCGACCAGCTTAAGGCAAGACTCTTCGTCCCTGGTCTTGGTCTCATAAGACCAAAAAAACATATTCTGGGGATGTATTTATCGGGAGAAATTGAAGCTGCTGGCAAAAATGTAAAGCGATTTAAAGAAGACGACCGGATTTATGGAAATGCCCCTGGTTGGGGTGCTAATGCCGAGTATATATGTCTGCCTGAAGACGGGGCGCTGGCAATAAAACCCGCCACTGTGACCTATGAGGAAGCTGCCGCCGTCTGTGGTGGGGTATTAACCGCATTGCCTTTACTTAGAGATCAGGCAAATATCCAGAGCGGACAAAAAGTTCTTATCCATGGCGCTTCTGGATCAGTAGGTACTTCTGCGGTACAGCTTGCCAGGCATTTTGGGGCAGATGTCACCGGAGTTTGCAGCACCACGAATTTAGAATTAGTCAAATCCCTGGGAGCCGATAAGGTCATTGATTACACCAAAGAGGATTTTACTAAAAACGGTCAGACCTATGACACCATTTTTGACGCAGTCGGCAAGAGTTCATTTTCACGCTGTAAAAACTCGCTAGAGCAAAGAGGAATCTATATTACAACTGTCCCTACGCTGGCACTTCTTCTTCAAATGTTATGGACTTCAAAGATCGGCAGCAAAAGGGCAATGATTGCGTTCACAGGTTTGAGGCCACCCAGCGAAAAGGCCAAAGATCTAGTCTTCCTCAAAGAGCTTATTGAGGGCAGAAAGATAAAAGCGGTCATTGATAGACGATATCCCTTGGAAAAAATTGTCGAGGCGCACCGGTATGTTGACAAAGGGCACAAAAAGGGAAACGTCGTCATAACTGTGGTAAAGAATAGCAAAACTAACAAATGGAAGGAAATTTAAATGAAAGCAATCGTATGCACAAAATACGGGCCACCCGAAGTTCTTCAGCTCAAAGAAGTAGAAAAACCTATCCCTAAAGACAATGAAGTACTGATAAAAGTACATGCGACAACAGCGCACATAGGGGATGTGAAAATTCGAAGTTTCAATGTCCCCTTCTGGCAAATGATCCCTTTTCGAATATATTTAGGTCTTAGAAAGCCAAAAAGAAGCATACTCGGGATGGAATTAGCCGGGGATGTTGAAGCCGTAGGCAAAGACGTGAAACGATTTAAGAAAGGTGACCAGGTTTTTGCATCAACCGGTTTTGTTTTCGGTGCTTATGCTGAGTACACATGTCTGCCTGAGGACGCGACGGATGTAAAAAAAGGGTTGGTGGCAATAAAACCATCCAATATGACCTATGAGGAAGCCGCTGCTGGCGCTGCTTCTGGGGGAATTACAGCATTGCATGTTCTTAAAAAGGCAAATATCCAGAGCGGACAAAAAGTCCTTATTTATGGAGCTTCTGGAAGTGTAGGTATTTTTGCGGTTCAGCTTGCCAAACACTTTGGGGCGGAAGTGACCGGAGTGTGTAGCACCAAGAATCTAGAAATGGTGAAATCTCTGGGAGCCGATAAGGTCACTGATTACACCAAAGAGGATTTTACCCAAAGCGATCAAACTTATGATGTTATTTTTGATGCCGTAGACAAGATTTCGTCTTCACGAGGTAAAAAGGCTCTAAAGAAGACAGGCGTCTATCTTAATGTTAATAGGGATTCCGGCATGGGAAGCCGCATAACGACTGAAGATCTCATATTCCTCAAAGAGCTTATTGAGGCGGGAAAGATGAAAACGGTCATAGATAGACGCTATCCGTTGGAACAAATAGTCGAGGCGCACCGGTATGTTGACAAAGGACACAAAAAGGGACATGTGGTCATAACTGTGGAACATAATGATAAAACCTGACAAAAAGGCAAATAAAAGATCAAATTATATAAAGGTAAGGAGTCGCCATGCAAAAAAAAGAAAATCACTCTGGAGAGCTAGATAAAAAGTTAGCCGCTGTATGCGGCCTTTACTGTGAGGCCTGCATATTGTTCATTGCCACAACAGAAGACCCGGCAAGGCTCAAGGCACTGGCAGAACGATTTCAGCTTTCAGAGGAAGTTATGAAGTGTTACGGATGTCGGGCGGATAAGAGAGGCCCTTATTGTCAGACATGCAAAATGTTCGCCTGCGCGAATGAACGGGGAATCGATTTTTGTAGTGAATGCGAGGAGTATCCATGCAATGATCTCAAACAGTTTCAATCTGAAAGACCTCATCGGATAGAGCTTTGGGACGATCTGGAGCGGATCAGGGACATCGGCTATGAAAACTGGTTACAGGAAATTAAAGAAAACTATTCCTGTCCTCAGTGCCGGAGCATCAATTCCGCCTACGACCTGAAATGCAGGAAGTGTGGTAATGAGCCGAGCTGCGAATATGTGTCTAAACACAGGCAGGAGATCGAGCAAGTTTTGAAGAACCAATAATCAAAGTATTATAGGAGGAATGCTTATGAAAGCGATTGTATGCACCAAATACGGGCCACCAGAAGTTCTTCAGCTCACAGACGTAGAAAAACCTGTTCCTCGTAAAAATGAGGTGTGCATAAAAATATTTGCGACAGCAGTCACAGCAAGTGACTGCATAGTGCGTGGTTTTAGACTTCCGCGTTGGTCCCCTTTAGGACTAATGATGGGCCTGGCTTTAGGTTTCAGAAAGCCAAGACAACCCATACTGGGTATGGTGCTGGCAGGAGAGATTGAATCAATAGGCAAGGATGTAAAACGATTCAAGTCGGGTGATCAAGTTTATGGAATGACTGGTTTAGGATTTGCGACCTATGCGGAATACAAATGTATGTCTGAGAAAGAATGTCTGGTAAAAAAACCTCCTGATGTAAGCTATGAGGAAGCCGCCGCAGTTGCTTATGGAGGTATCATAGCTGGGCATTTTATAAAAAAAGGAAATATCCAAAAAGGACAAAAAGTGCTTATCTATGGAGCCTCCGGAGCAAATGGAACCACCGCAGTGCAGCTTGCCAAGTACTATGGAGCAGAAGTGACTGGTGTGTGCAGTACGACGAATTTAGAGTTAGTGAAATCTCTGGGAGCCGATACAGTCATTGATTATACAAAAGAGGATTTAACAAGCAGAGGAGAGCGTTATGATATTATCTTTGATGCCGTTGGAAAAAAGAAAAGCTCAAAATTGAAATTACAGAGCAAGAAAGTACTCACAAAGAGTGGAAAATACATGTCAGTCGATAGGGGAAGTCCGAAGTCTCTTCCTGAACATCTTGTTCTGCTTAATGACTTAATGAAAGCGGGACATTTTAAGTCGGTCATAGATAAATGCTATCCGCTTGAAGAGATTGTCGAAGCGCACAGGTATGTCGATAAAGGCCACAAAAAGGGAAATGTTGTCATCACTGTGGAACATAACAATAAAACCTGACAAGAAAGAGGAATACTGATGAAAGCAATCGTCCAAAACGGGTACGGCTCACCTGATTTCTTTGAACTCAGGGAGATCGAAAAACCGGGGATCAAGGATAACGAAGTGCTGGTACGGGTTCACGCTGCTGCACTCCATGCCGGTGATGTCTTTTTTATGAGAGGGGTGCCCTACATGGTGCGTTTGAGTGCCGGGTTGCCCAGACCAAAAAACTATATTCCGGGATTCGATGTGGCAGGACAGGTTGAGGCAGTGGGCAAAAAGGTGACGCAGTTTCAACCACGGGATGAGGTATTTGGCGCGGGCAATAGCACCTGTGCTGAGTATGTGTGTGTTAAAGAGAAAAACCTCCTACCCAAGCCGTCCAACCTCACCTTTAAGCAGGCTTCAGCCGTACCGACCTCTGCACTCTCTGCTCTTGTAGGTCTTCGCGATGTGGGAAAGGTACAGCCGGGGCAGAAGGTTTTGATAAATGGGGCGTCAGGAGGAGTGGGAACTTTTGCTGTTCAGATCGCCAAGGCATTCGGCGCTGAGGTGACCGGTGTTTGCAGCACCAGGAATCTGGAACTGGTCCAATCCATCGGTGCTGACCATATCATTGATTACACCCAGGAGGACTTCACTCAGGGAGGGCAACTCTACGATCTTATCCTCGATCAGGTGGCGAACCATCCGCTTTCAGACTGCAGACGTGTGCTTAGTCCCCAGGGGCTTCATATACCTAACAGCGGCCATAGCGGCCTGGGTTACATCATAAAGGCGTTTATATCATCCCTGTTCGTGCGCCAGCAGGGACGCCCGTATGTCGCGATTCCGAACAATAAGGATTTGGTGGTTCTGAAGGAGTTTGTTGAATCCGGCAAGGTAAAACCAGTCATTGACAGAACGTACTCACTGAGTGATACGCCTGAGGCTTTCCGGTATCTGGACGAAGGTCACGCCCGAGGAAAAGTAGTCATCACTGTGGAACATAACGACAAAACCTGACAAGGCGCTGCAATTGACGGCGGGGAGATTTGGTATTTGTCAACGTTTCTGGGTTGTGACCAGTTTTGGTTGGCCGGACGCCCACCGCCAGTGATACGCATGCGAGCCTTTTCTGTCTGTCATCCAATAAGCCAGGGGCTTTGTCCTTTTCTACTGCTTGATCCGGATAGTATATTCGCCTTTGAGGGGCGTCTGCCTGGCTGTGAGCATTATTCTGAATAATTGATTCCCCCAGGAAGACCGGAGCCTCGAATCTTCGAGAGTAATGGTTTCGAAATCAACGCTGAACATCGTTTTGTCATAATAAACATAAACCGGCCTTAAATTTTCAATTCCCTCAGGATTCATCAATCTGATTATTCCTTCCGCGTCCAGCTCTGGCTTCCGCCAGCTCATCAGAGTCAAATTTAAGTCTTTTCTCACCTCCCCGAGCGCATAGCTGTCCCGGATGGTGACGTGCTTTCCCCTCTCCAGGGTGATAGTACGCGTCCAAAATTTAACCTTGGCTTCCTCCGGATAGGCTCTAGATATGTCGAGGCTAAATACCGCTTTCTTTTTCCCGGCTTTGTAGCTGGCCTCTGCGGCTCGATACTCTAGGCCGTTTTTCTGCATAATGCCGTTGATAGTCGGCAGGTTATGGTAAGCGGACTGCATGGTCCAGATCTCGTACCTCCTGGAACTGAAGGTCTTGGCTGTATAGGTCTCGACTCCCACATCGATGAGCGCCGGATAACCGTCCGCATAGACGATAAAATTTCCCACATCATTATGATTATGGCTTTCAGCATTATGTCCGCCTTTGGCAGCCACGTAAAGGCCCTTCTTTGATTCCTCCTCCCTGGCTCCCATGACCTGGAGTTCCGGGAGCCAAAAATCCCTGATCAGAGGTTCCCTGGGCTCAGTCTTCAACAGTTCATCCAGATGAAAAAGAGCTGGCAGAACTCTTCCCAGACACCCCCAACCTCCTCTGAGATAATCTTCCCCGAGGTTCTGTTTCCGGGCTAGGAAAGCCCCAAAACCCATTAAATCCGCATCAGCGATGCTCTTCCCGTATCGGAACGTGACGCTGGCATCAGGATTCAACTTTGCCGCGGCATCGGCGAAATTGATGAAATATCGGTCATGAATATAGACGCGTGTAATATACCGGCCCATTTCCTTTATCAGAGGATGATCGAATATGTCGATCTTTCCTCCTGATGCGCTGTGAAGCAGCTCCAGACAATCATAGAGCGAGGCACCGGCTCGATTCCAGTAGCCAGGCCCTTCGTCGCACCCTCCGTCCCGGGGATAGGGATTCAGAAAATTATCCAGACATCTCAGGATCTTCTGGATGGATTGAATCCTTCTCTCCGGATCCTTTTCCAAAATCAGCACAGCGGTCAGCCAGTTGGAACAGATCCACGGATTCCAGTTGTTCACTCTCCGGCCGCTAAAGCCCATCCACCAGAAGTCGTCTCGTTCGAGGTTGGGCGACAGGATTTTATGCTGAACTTCATGATGGATGCGTTCCGTAATCAGAGGGGAGATGTGGTCGAGCGGCTCGCTCAGGAGATAGTCAATCCATGCCAGAAGCATCCCGGTTTCAGCGGCGAACAGATCCACGGTCGGCTCTTTAACATCGGGAAGCCCAGATCCTCTCTTCTGGGCCCCCACATGAGCGGGGACTCCCCAATAAGTCTCCTCGCATATGGCCCAGACGCCGTTCATTATATCGTCCAGGAAACGTCCTTGCCCTTCGATACATTCGGCGATAACCAGCTCAGCCAGTTTCACACGCCTCCCATTGACAATCCTCTGATAATTAGTCCGATTCCCTGTCCTGACGTATTCTAGAAAGACAGAAGCTTTGGGTATCTTCCAGTCACAATTAAGATGTTTCTCAGCCTGGCGGAGATGCGCTATTCGAACTTTCTCTGGGAGCTTCTGCCATGCGTCATGGTCAGAGGCTTTGGGAAAGGGATGCCATTCCTTGGCTGGCATAATAATTTCCTTTAACTTCTCCATGCTATACTTTCCGCTGAGCAGATTCAGATCTTCCGGCTCTTCCGCTTTGCAGAGTGAAATCAACAGTATTGACAATAGAGAAAAAAGAATCAATGCTCTTTTCATTCTCACTCCTCCTTTAGAACGCAAGGAATATTTTCTTTTCTGTATCTAATGAATTCCCTGTTTCCATCTCATGTCCCCAGTTCTTCTCCCCACACTTATCAGCTTCCAACGTTAGCGCCTTTAGCATTAATATATCAGGAGAAAATGGATGTCAAAGGCAAAACAGAAACAAAAGCATTCCCTTTTACTATTCCATCGATAAATGCTGAATGTTTAGATTTAATCCTCTCAAATCTATCCACATTGTGAAATGTTAAATATTGAGACGCCATTCCTTTCACTTTTATTTGTTATTATGGAGAAAGTGTCATAAAATACGCAGCAGCATGATCCGGCTCACAGCAATGGATTCTTTTTCCTCCCATATCTACAAGAAATTTGTAAATAATGACATTTAAAAAGGAGTTCAGCCATGAAAAATAATCGGATCGGCCGGCGAGATTTCATTAAAAAATGTTTAACTGGAACTGTCGCTGTTACCGGACTATCGTGTAAAAACCTGTTCGTTCGGGAAAAAGGAAAAGTTTACGATTCCAAAGGATTACCGACTGCTGTACTGGGGAAAACAGGCGTGCCCGTGCCTCTCATTGTTGTCGGTTGCGGCAGCCGCTTCTGTGCAGTCCAGGACCAAGAAAAAAGCGTGGAGATTCTCAATTATGCCTTAGACAATGGCTTCTACTACTGGGATACAGCTCATGATTATGTGTATAACGATGTGATCAGCGAAGAACGATTAGGGCTCGTCCTCAAAGACCGCCGGGAAGAGGTTTTTCTAGCCACTAAGGTCGGAGAGAGGACTTATGATGGCGCTATGCGCCAAGTTGAGGAGAGTTTGAAACGTCTCCAGACCGACCGACTCGACCTCTACCAAATCCATCTTATCCGTTCCCTGGACGATGTCGAAAAGATTTGCGCAGAAGATGGCGTCCTCAAAGCCCTCCGCAGACTCAAAGACGAAAAAGTGACCCGGTTCATCGGGTTTTCAGGGCACCTATCGGCGGAAGCTATGATGGAGATGCTGAATCGCCATGATTTTGACACCATGCTCATTGCTTTGAATCATTACCAGGAACACCAAGGGGACTTCGAGAAACAGGCTATTCCTGCGGCAGCCAAAAAGAAAATGGGGATTCTGGCGATGAAGGTCGTCCGTCCCAGAGAAATGGTGGAAGGTCTCGCCGCAGAGGAGCTGATCCGCTATGCCCTCAGCCTCGAACATGCTCACGCGGCAGTTATCGGAACAGACAGCCTTGAAGTCCTGAAGAAAAACATCCGGCTAGTGAGGAACTTTACAAAGATGAATCCTGAAGAAATGGAGAAAATCAGCGCTAACCTGCAACCTGTTTTAGCTGGTCACAACCTGCCCTGGATGGATCCAAGCTACACGGATGGTATCCCGGCTTGATGAATTGTCACAGTCATGGCCCACAAAAAATTTCCCTGAAAAATATGACTCATAATTTTCTTCATTGGTATAATTTTGCTCATCTATAACGAGCCAAATGAGAGGACGATTAAGATGAAACACTCGATTGTCGCCTTCAAGATTCTCCTTGTTTTGACTTTTCTTTTCTGTCTTCTGAGTTGCGGGAACGAAGGGATGAGCGAGCTCCCTCTGCTGGCAAGCGATGACTTTGAAGACAGCCAAGCAGAAGGGTGGCAGACCAACATTCCTGAGAATTGGCAGGTCGTCGAAAAAGACGGCTCGATGGTTTACGAGCTTGTATCACCTGGACAATATGGTGAGATCCGCGGTCCGACATCCTGGTCAATCCTGCCCGAACTCGATGTCACATCATTTGTTCTCACAGGCCGCTTGAAATGTAAGGCCGAAGAATCTAATCCCCACCGGGACATGTGTGTCATCTTCCATTTTCAGAATCCAACGCATTTCTACTACGTGCACTTCTCGGCCTCGAGCAACGGCCTTCACAATATCATCGGTCTCGTCAACGGAGCCGACCGGGTCAAGATCAACTCTGAACTACCAGGAGAGTCCGTGTTCCGTCTTACAGATAAAGATTGGCACAACTTCAAAGTGACCTGTGATGCCGAGACTGGAAACATTAAAGCCTTTCTCGATGACATGGACACGCCGATCCTGACCGCTTGCGATAAAACATTGACACACGGATTCGTGGGGATTGGCTCCTTCGATGATACGGGCTATTTTGATGACATTATTCTCCGAGGAAAAACATCCAACATCCGGTGATTGAAAGATAACATAAATATTTGAAATCCGAATCATAATGATTAAATCTGACAGGAATGGAGGAGAAGTCATGGATCCTGGGATGAAACGGAGAGAGTTTCTGCAGCTGGCCGCTGTCGGAGGGGCTCTGTGCCTGACTGGTCCGAGCTTATGGGCGTTCGGATCAAAAGCAAACGGGCCAGGGCTGATCAGCCCGGGCTGCAGAAAAACTAAAGTCAAGGTGGCCAGGCTTTACATGGGGACATCCCACGGCCTCTGGCCCAAACCGAACCTGGATTTTCAGAAGGAAGTCCGGTTTTATGAATCCGAATTTGCCAGATTGAAGGGTGAATTGTCCGATGTGGATTTTATTGTTGATGAACTTGTCACGTCTCCTGAACAGATTAAAAAGATTAAAAACAGACTCAAAAATGTAGACGGAATCCTGGCCATTCATTTCAACATCGGCATACGGCCCATCCTGAATGAGATTCTCAGTGTCGGTCAGCCAACGATGGTCTTTGCTGTTCCCTATTCCGGACATGGATGGGTCGGCTTCGGAGACCTGCGTCAGCAACCGCTCGGAGCCAGGATGGAATGTATTCTC
Organism: Candidatus Aminicenantota bacterium; assembly: GCA_050116035.1. GTDB lineage: Bacteria > Acidobacteriota > Aminicenantia > Aminicenantales > Aminicenantaceae > SOIA01. Next base: position 11,876 of record JASFPJ010000078.1, read on the forward strand.
AGCAGTGACCTCCAACAGCTAGCAGTCGCCATAAGGCCCTTCCGGGCCATACATCATTTGAGAGAGGCCAAGATCCTCAACCTGTCAACTCGGTCATTCTCTGATTACTCCGCTGATATCAAAGGCAAATTCGGGACAGAGATCAAACAGATCGAACTCAAGCGAATGCTCGATATCTATGGCAGCGTAAGAGACAGTGAAGCTAAGGCAGAAGCGGGACGATGGATGAAAAACGCTGAGCGAG
>JASFPJ010000079.1:0-12039 GCA_050116035.1 Candidatus Aminicenantota bacterium
TAACTCCTCTCAAAAGCTCCTGGTTCATCTCAGAGTTGACTTTTATCCAGGAACTTCTGTTTGGGCTTAGGATTATTTGTCTAGATATTTCAAACAATATGCATAGCCAACCGCACAATACGCCAAACCACTAGTAAATGAAACGAAATTGGGCAGTTGCCTAATGTTATCTAACATGCATTTTCCCAGGGCTTTTTCACAGGCTCCGATTTCCTGTTCCTGAGAAAATCCATTACAAATCAGAAGGATAACGATAAGCCCTAAAAGAAAAGATGTTTTTCTGGATTGTTTTCTAAAAAAATGCATTTTTTTCTCCCTTTTTATGAATAATTCATGTGAAGTGAGGTTGGATTTAAATGAAATAACGCTTGCAGAAATCGTATCCGACCAGACAGAATGTGAGGTGAGTTCCGCCTCCTGCGGTAACGCCAAGGAGGGCACCTGGGAAGTTTCCGGCAGCATAGCCCACCACCAAACCGACTATTACAGTGATCCCTGCGTCGATCACGCATTTAATAAGCGATTTTGAGCAGATATCTGCAGACAGTTTGGGCGGAAAGGCAAATGCCATGAGTACGGCAAGAGATAATGCCGCCGCCGTCATCCGAAAGCTCCTTTTTCGTTTGAGATGATTCACTGTTGAACCTCCTTTTAAAAATTGATTGATCGGTCGATGGACATACACCATTCCGATCAAGCTTTTATGCTCATAAAGACGAAAGGGCACCATTTTATTCTCATTCTTTTTGTCATGACGCTGAATAATCGAAACGGATAGGACAAATCTCTTCCAGGGATTAAAAGACTCCCTCAAGTAAGGGAAAGAGAAACGGAAATTTATATCCAGAATTTCTAGGGGAAAGGAGGCTTTTCAACCGGCTTTCTTATTGTGTTTTTCATTCATGCGCATGCCCAGGTAATATGGTTTTTGAGAGGCAAAGGCTTTTGCCTGAGCGAGGATGGCTTCCTCCACATACTTAGGGCTGTATCGCCATGTCTCATAATCGAAAGTCACTGATCGAGCGAAATATAAAGGCTTTAAAGCCTCAACGATATCTTTTCTGGTTTTTGGGGAACCATTCCTGTAAGAAAAGAGGAGCTGGTAGACGACCTGAGTCCACATCAGAATATCGATGTCGTAAATGTCATGCTCGAACATCTTAATCAAGCTTGAACTGGCATAATCGCTCAGAATTCTCTTGAGCAGTTTTTCTCGCGGGAAGTATTCATTTCTCAATTTGTCTTTGAGCTCTCTCATATCAATCTTGAGTTCCTGGGGCCGGCCGAGTTCTTTGAGACCGAACCGAGCCTTTCGCTTGGGTTTTATCACTGGAGTCTCTATCCAGGATGATTCTTTAGAAAGAAGATTATCGAATAATGTTGTAATCACTTGAGTAAACATAGGTCCGAGTTTTGGCGCGCTGGCTTTATGGATTTTCGCTCCAAGGCCGACTTCGCATATCCTGAATTTTCCAAAAATAGCATGGAGTGTCATAAACACATCCACGCCATACTGCTTTGCAGAAGAATTCCATTTCTGTTTTATCCAGTGATTGATGAGTGCAGACGAAAAACTGAACTCCCCGCCTATGGGCTGGCGGATGTCTTCTCCCAGTAAACCATAGAACAGAGGATAACAGAGGTGATTGGTGATTGTCCCATCGAACTGATGTCGGGAATAGAGAGGTAAGCCGTAATCATACCCTTTCAGTATAGGTTCTCCCAAATACTTTATCCATTCAGGGGTGATGGACCGAAGGTCTGCATCTACGACTACGCCTCCCTTTAGTGTTCGGGTATGCGTCTTGGCAAACTTGAACAGGTTCAAGAAGTTATTCCCCTTGCCCGTCACTCCTTTGGGAGTGGAGATGTAGTGCTTTGGAGTCTTGGTCTTTGTGGAGAGAAACGCGCCCTTCGTGTCATCTTCACTATTGTTATCGACATTTATAATCAAGGTGTTGAGATTAGTGAAATATTTTGTGAGACCCTGGTCAATCTGTTTGGTGACAAACGGGATTGTGTCTGCTTCCATGTACGAGGGAATTCCCACAATAAATTCGATACCCGACATTGAGTTATTCATAAGAAATTCTCCTCAGGTCATCAAAGAATTTTTATTATCACTCATTGGAAAGAGGGGTCAGGGCTTGATATTAGACATTTTGAAGCGTACAGCTGAGCTTTAATGGTTTCCTTCTTTAAATGTCCGAAATCAAGCCTTGATCCCAAGGATTTAAATTTATTCTTGCTCATTATAGGAAGGGGAAGAGATTTTGTCCATGTATTAGGAAATGATTTTATCGGACTTCTTTTCCCCAGATTCATTGAGCTCAACCAAGAGCTTATTCCAAAAAAAAATTTTAGATTGGAATTATAACCAAAGATTGTTGTAAAAAGAAAGGAAAAGATATGAAAAGGAGGATTATGAAATGGAAAGAAAATTCGTATTGTGTCTTTTTGCATTAACATGCCTTTTTTGTCTTCCCAACGTTTTCCCTCACTGTCAAATTCCATGCGGAATATATAATGATGAAATGAGATTCACGATGATGAAAGAACATGTTCAGACAATCGAGAAATCCATGAACCAGATTATCGAGTTATCCAAGGAGCCGGATAAGAACGCCAATCAGCTCGTACGATGGGTTCTTAATAAAGAGCAGCATGCAGATGAGTTGGCTCAGATTGTGACTAATTATTTTTTAACCCAAAGGATAAAACCTGTCGATGAAGAGGATGAAGCTGCATTCGAGGATTATCTTTTAAAAATATCTCTGCTTCATAAAGTGCTTGTGTCTTCCATGAAGACGAAGCAAACGACGGATCTGAATAACGTGGAAACATTGCGCTCTCTATTGCAGGATTTCCACGATGCCTACTTCGGAAAGAAAAAATCAATCCCTCAAAATTAAAAATCTTTACTTGAATATATTTTCTTTTTCATTTATAAATTAAGTTCGAATATTAGTATTGGCCCTGCTTTATCGAGGGTCGGCTTTGCGTCAAGGATTTTTCCTTTTGTCAAAGTCGAGACCTGAGGCTTGGGACCAAATGAAAAAATCTTTAAGGAGGTCATAACTTTGCCAAAAGGAACTGTTAAGTGGTTTAACGAGAAAAAGGGATACGGCTTCATCACGCAGGAAGACGGACAAGAGATTTTCGTACACTTTTCCTCCATAAGCATGCCTGGCTTCAAGACTCTGACTGAAGGCGATGAAGTGCAGTTTGATGTTGAAGATGGTGATCGTGGCCCAGTCGCCAAGAACGTCACTCGGGCTCAAGAGGAATAGCGCTTTCATTTCTTTTCACTGAATTAAAAAGTAAATTTAGTCACTTTCCCGCCTGTTCGGGGCTGATTGGATCAACCCCAAGTGAGCAAAGAGAGGGTGTGCTCTGGTCCGACTCTATAGAAAAGGGTAATGATGAAAAATAAGATACTGTTTCTTTTCCTGGTTTTGATTTCGTTTGTGTGGGCTTGTTCGACACGATCTCCGGAAGGAACCTCTGAATGGGAAGGAACGATTGAATACAGAGATGGAATAAGAGTCATCAAGAATCCGGAAGAACCTCTGTACGGCCATCTCCATCTTGACCTTGCGAAGGATTTGAGCTTGGGGAGCGAAGAAGACGAAGTGTATATGTTTTACCGTGTTGAGGGTTTCGGTGTGGATAGCGAAGGCAATATTTATGTGCTTGATGCTGGACATTACAGAATCCAGAAGTATGATTCCGAGGGAAATCATCTTCAGACAATCGGGAGAAAGGGACAGGGGCCCGGTGAATTGGATACGCCATACGGGATGTTCTTGAGCTTTGAAAACATAATTTATGTTCACGACGGGATGAGAATAAAGGCTTTTAAAAAGAACGGTAGCTTCATTAAAGAGACCACTCTGGAGAGCTTCACACATGACATTGCGGTTGATTTAAACAGAAATCTTTGGGGAATCGGTCGCCTTCCTTCTGAAGAGGGAAGAACGAGAAGCATAATCAAACTGAACAAGAACGGGAAGTTGGAAAAGATTATTGCCGACTTTCCTCCTCCCAAAGTCGCTGTGAGGAGTGAGGGAGGCCGAGGAGTCATGTTTTTTATTGGCCATGAGTATGTCCCTCAGTTGAGCTTTATCGCCATCGACGAGAAAACCTTGCTGTATGCGTACTCATCAGATTACAGACTGCATCTGGTAGATGAGAATGGCCAACCCGAGATGCTCATCACAATAGATACTCCTCGTTCTTCGATTTCTCAAAAAGAGAAAGATGAGATTTATAAAAAGAATTCTGATTATGAGAAGAAATGGCCCAAGGATGTTGTGAAAGATGCCATTCAGTTCCCTCCTCACCGGCCTTTTTTTAACAAGGTATTGGCTGACAATAGAGGGAGGATCTATGTTGAAAGAGTGAAATCAGTCCTGGAAAAGAGCGATATGTTCGAATTTGATATTTTCAGCAGAGATGGCTATTACCTCTACAGAACAAGCCTTCCTGTCTCTCCCGAGTTGATAAAAAATGGCTTCCTCTATCATATTCATTCTGAAGAAATTACAGGCGGAATAGGCATTCAAAGGTTCAAAATTAATAATTGGTCCACCATAAAAGAAAGCCTTCAACACTAAATGGGATCAAGTCTCCATTTTCCATTTTTCTCGATATTCGTAATTTTTTTCGGAAGCGTCCCCAAAACCGTTTTCCTGAATTTTTTGATTTGTCTACAGGGATGTGGTATTAGTGTGTCTTTTTAAATGAAAATGACTTATGAAGGTTGTTTATGCACAAAGGAGACATAACAAAATGAAAAGACAGGTGCCTCTCCTCATCGCTTTTATTCTTATTCTAAGCTCCCTCTCCTATCCGAAAGATAGACAATCTGATGTCAATGAACTAAAGAAGGATGCGCCAAAGATATTTTTGGATTGCCGTCGCTGCGACCGTGACTACATCCGAACGGAGATCCCTTTTGTTAATTTTGTCCGGGATAGAAAAGAGGCTGATATCCACCTGCTCATTACTACCCAGAGGACCGGAGCCGGCGGTGAAGAATACACTATGGCCTTTTTAGGGCAGAAAAATTTTGAGAGCATTCAAGATACATTGAAGTATGTGTCAACCCGGGCAGACACAAGAGATGATGTCCGGAAAGGAATGGTGCGTGTGATGAAATTGGGGCTTGTCCCATTCCTCAATAAGACCCCGATAGCGGATCTCATGAATGTGCGATTTGAAGGTGATGTCAAGCCAACCGCAGTGGAAGATAAGTGGAATTTCTGGGTTTTCCATATGAGCTTTGGCGGTTCTGTGAGCGGAGAAAAGCAGAGGAACTCTGTTTCGTTGCGGGGTAGCTTCTCGGCCAACCGTGTCACGCCTGAATCGAAGTTTAGGATGAGTATCTCCGGGAATTTCAACGAGAGCAATTTTACATATGAAGACGATACCATTTCCAGCTATACAGACAGGAAGAATTTTTACAGTATGTACGTATGGAGCCTGAGTGAACACTGGTCTGTGGGGGCCTGGTTCTCTGTTTCTTCGGCAACATACAACAACATTGACCTGTCCTTGAGTCCGAGCCCTGCGCTCGAATACAATCTGTTTCCCTATTCCCAATCGACAAGACGGCAGCTCCGTTTTGTCTATAGGCTTGACTTTGATTACATCCGCTACAGAGAAGTAACTATCTATGATAAAACCAAAGAAGGCTTATGGGGAGAGTCTCTGGCAGTCACTTTTGAGGTTAAAGAGCCGTGGGGAAACGCGAGTGCGACAGTAGAGGGATCTCATTATTTCCATGATTTCAAGTTGAACCGATTGGAATTATACGGTCACTTGTCCTTGCGTGTGATAAAGGGCCTTTCTTTAAGCGTGGGGGGAGGTTTTTCTGCGATTCACGACCAGCTCGCTCTGCGCAAAGGGGACAGGTCGCTGGACGAGATTTTGCTTCGCCGGTCTGAGCTGGCCACGGATTTCGATTATTATGCATCTATAGGGTTCAGCTACACTTTCGGCTCTGTTTACAGCAACGTCGTCAATCCTCGTTTCGGAAGATAATCAAAAAAGGAGCGGTGTACGCGCTCAGTAATTAGGCTGTCAGCGTTCTGTAATTAGGCAGCTCTTGTTCGTTGTCATTGCGAACGAAGCGCGGCAATCACAGGGTTTTGTTCCGTGTCATTGCGAGGAACAAAGTGACGTGGCAATCACAGGGTTTTGTTCCGTGTCATTGCGAGGAACAAAGTGACGTGGCAATCACAGGGTTTTGTTCCGTGTCATTGCGAGGAACAAAGTGACGTGGCAATCTCATATAAAAAGTTTCATTAATATTTTAAAGAGATTGCCACGCTTCGCTCGCAATGACATGAAAGTGAGACTGCCAAACTCACTTCGCTTGCTCGCAATGATACTTTTATCTTCAGCATTGCTAAGAAAAGTGTTACCTAATCATAGAGTATTAAAAAGAATTTGCTTTTTTGGGGACTCAGATTTTGGCCTGATTCAGACGAGATAGCTGCCAGTTTCATTGAAAAATGGTTGTCTTCCTTTTCTCTTGAGTGTATAACATACTTGAATTGGTTAGGCCTTTGATAGTCAGACAAGAAAGACAGAAAAATTCGGAGTGTGAGGGAAAAAAATGAGCGGCCAACAAGTCATTTTCGGTTTACTGGAGTTTTTTGTTTCTGTATTCATCAGTTTTATCCTGATTTTTGGCAGTTACCTTTTCTTTCTCGTTTTGACTCGCCGTCTGGATGAGGAGCGTCAGCTCAGAGAAAAAAATGCATCGGTCGGGCTCCTTCTGGGCAGTATCCTTCTTGGAGAAGCGATCGTGGTCAAACAAGCTATTTACCCAGTGATGGCAGTCATCCAGATATTTATCCTTGGAGAAGAAAAGGGTTTTACGCATTTTTTAAAAATGCTTGGCTACAGTGTCGGGTATGTTTTACTGGCTGGAATCCTGGCCCTGGCCTGTATTCTATTCAGCTTTTGGCTGTTTAATAAACTAACTCCCCGAATTGACCATTTCCAGGAAATCAAAGAGAATAACATCGCTGTCGCTCTGTTTATGGCCATTTTTATTATCGCCATTTCTTTTTTGATCAGCACTGGTGTTGCCGGCTTGACGCGCGCTTTAATTCCTTTCCCAGAAGTCGGGTCGATACCTATAGAATAGTTCTTATCCATGAAGACGCTTCTTTCATCTCTACTTTTTATATCTTTCCTGATTGTCAGTCTTCTGCTCCTGGCTTATCTGAGTGATGAAGACAGTCTTCATGCTTTCGAGCGCGCGAATTTTTATAGACTGGATCAAAGCAGCGAATCGGTTCCAGTCCAAAATTCTTTTGAAAAAAAAGAGACGCCTGATGAATTTGAGTTGACTTATGGCTGGAGAGACCATAAAGGAAAGAATCATTCTGTGAATTTTTCGCTGTCCAAGCAGCAGTTGGCTGATGCAGAAGATGAATTTGGATATTACCCCGGAGAGCTCAGGACTTACCTGGAAGAGAGTGTTCAGATAATGAGAGATGAGATGATGAGCCATCTGACGAGATTCACTACCGAGCAGATTTTGGCGAGTAAATACGCCCGGTACATCTCGATGGATAATGTCAGTCTCAAAGATTTTAGCCTGAAACTTTCTGCTCCTCCCTCTCTCTCTCAAGAAGCCAAGGTCGAATTTGCCAGGATTACAGACGTAATCAACCAAGAGAAAGAAGTCTACCTGCAAAGAATCGAGAAAGAACAGGAAAAAAAGAGAAAAGAGTATTTAGAAACGAAAGGTTTTCGGTTCACTGGTGATCGGATGGACGTGAATTATCGTCTGATCGTCCTCAACAACCGCCCCAGAATAAAACAGGTTGTGGAGGCCATGAGAAGAGAGTCTGGAAAAAAATCTCTTCATCAATTCCTGGCCTTGATGCTCGCATTTATTCAGGAGATACGGTACGGGATTCCTCCTCTGAAAGAGGAAGATAAAATCATCCTGGAATTCTGGGTGCCTCCCAAAGTCCTGGTGAGCAACTTTGGAGATTGCGATTCAAAAGGAGTCACCCTTGCCTCCTTATGGACAAGTTTTAAAAAGTACCCTTTCCTCTTGATAAAAATCCCGAAACATTTATTTGTCGGAGTCGCGATTCCGTCAGTCGGAGGAGGAGGATTGGTAATCAACGGAATCCGTTACACCCTCTGTGAGGTCACCGGTCCTGATTTGATCCCCCCAGGTCTGATCACACAGTACAGCCTGCTTCATCTTCAAGGGGGGAATTACCGGTACGAGCTGATAAAGTAGGGAGTTTTTCTTCTTCTTTCTTCTCCAATAAGTTGAGATTATTTTATTGTGATTTTTTCCCTTCGGGCAGGCTTGGTGAACATCCCCGTTGATCGATTTTTAGGTTTCTCTCTTTCCCTATAATTTATTAAATTTGATTTCTTGAAAATCAGGAAAAGCATAGACTTTGGCCTTTTTACCTTTTGTTAAAATAATCCCATTTCTTGAGAGAAAGTAGATGTCACCTTGTTCATAAGGAAAGGTCTTCAGAAGCTTTTCTTTGCCGTCTTTGAGCTGATAGAGGCTTCTCTCACCCGCCTCACGATCGGTCCGAACAAAATAGTAATGATCGGGATAAATAAATCGAAGATATTCTGTCACACCCTTGATTTCTTCGATTTCTAAAATCTCTAAGTTCAACCGGAAGGCTTTTTTCTTCCTCCATGTGTACATTTCTTTTATGGGAACATTATTCAGATTATTCCTGAAGGCTCTGAAGCTAAAACGCAATTCATCTTTATTGGGAATCTTTTTGACTATCTCGTACTTTTTCCCCTTTTCCTTGCTAATAATAATGTCCTCTTCAGAGTAGGTGATGAGCATTTGATTGACATAGCACGGCCAGATCTGACTTTTCCCGATATTTTCGGCTTTACCGTCCTCCCAAATCCTTAAGAGGGGATACTTCCAGACTCTGCCGGAATTAACCAGCCAGAACCGTTTTCCATCTCTTGTATCTGTCCCGAAAATAGTCGGGTTGAAATAATCTTTAAGGAGCTCGTGTTCGACGGGAATTCTTTCAACTTTTTTAGTGGTTTCATCAATCAGCACAACTTGAATTCCTTTTGGTTTCTTCTCAAATTCAAAAAGTGCAATCGTCTGGTTGTATTTCCAGCTCCCCCGGCTGTGTTTTCCTGAGTGAACTGTATAGAGAGTTTCGTATGAATGATCGAAGGTGTTTAGCCTACCTGCCCCATCAGAATTCAATTGGTAGATATATCCATTTTCTTCGAGTAACTCCCAATAATACCAAAATCGGCCTTTGAATTTGTAGACATCTTCTTCCTCATAAATTTTATGAGAAGAAAATCCAGATTCTATCAGTTTGTGGTCCTGGGTGAGATAATAGCTTTTCATCATTTGGTCAAGAGATTTGAGGTCAATCTGCATCCCCAGATAAGTGAAACCTAGAGAGATGATAAAACACACAGCGAAGATCAAAGCGAAGAATTTGAAATAGCGCTTGTTATAGGATTTTGCAGGACGGACATCAGATTTCTTGAAGGTGCGGAGGAATGAAATTATGAATGGGAGGAGGAGGCTGATCGCAGCTAAAAGACCAAACAGGAATACAGGCTCACTGAATTCTGCTTCTAGGGTGAAAATCTCACCTATATTGAAGCTGTATAATTGGCCTGCTTCACCCATTAATTGTATGCCAATCCAGGTGACGAGTATACAGAGCCCAAAAAATACGATGAAGAAAAGGAGTGAGGTGGAAAACACCACAACAAGATTGTCAGAATTGGCTGAGAAGGAGAGGGCAATCAGGAACAAGGAGAAATAGATTACAGTGAAGGAAACAAAAGAAAGAGCCTCGTAATAATCTGCGCCAAGTACATACAGAATCAAATAGATAATATAGAAAAATAAAACGGCAGAAAGCTTTGGCAGCATCTTGAGACCGATAAGCTGAAGACGTGAATAGGGGAGGGTGAGGAGAGATTCGATCTCTTTTTGTTTCCGGAACCCGGAAAAAAGAGAAGCGCCCATGAATAAAGCTAAGAAAAACAAACCGAACTGGAAAATCGGGATGAAAAGCCCAAAATAAGGTTGATCAAAAAAAATGAGAAGAATGGTGGGCACCAGAAGAACGACAAGAGAAAAAATATTAATCTGCCTGAATACCATGCTAAATTCTTTCTTTAACATACTGTCCTCCTGCTCAAAATTTTATAAAATTATTAGTAGAGATTTTTCTTCGGTCATGAATAAGAATCAAGCTTTAAACTTTCTTATCGAGTTTTTCTTATGTAAAAAGCAGATTAGTGAGTGGAACTCCGGCTTTTCTTTTTTCAAATTGACTTATCTTCCCGTTTCCGAAAATCATATATTACAGAAAAAATGTATGTCAATCGAAATTTGTGATGAAAATGGGATGTTCAAGGTTTGAATATGAACGGAAGATGAACCAATGAACAAAATAATATCTGGAAGGCGGAAGACTCAGGTGGGAGACAAAAAATAAGATTTTTTTATAATTTTTTGAATTTGAGCTCTTTGAGTTCAGGATAGGCATAGACTTTGACTTTTTTGCCTCTTCTTAAGACTATACCGTTTCTGCACCAAAAAGGTCGATTTTCCGGCTTTTTGTAGTCAAAATCTTCAAAGGTTTTGAAAAGTTTTACCTGGCCATCCATATATTTATAGATTCTGATCTCCAGTTCTACAGGATCTGTCTCGACAAAGTACAAATCTTTGGGGTAATAATAATCCATCCTGCCTCTCGATTCGCTAATTTTCTCGATTTTGAAATTCTTAAGGTCCAATATGGCAAAGGAAGTACCTATTCTTTGGTCTTCCAGAGTGATTCTTTTTGTCCCGTATAGCTCATTAGTCGGGATGTCATCCAGCTTTGTTCTGAAATAGTAAGAGAGTCCGAAATGATACCCTTCAGGATTCGGGATCCTCCGGACAGGGACATACTTTCCTTCTGTTTCCTGGTTGATGATAACATCGTCTTCTGCGTAGGTGAGAAGCATCCCGTTGACGAAAAAAGGCCATTTATGGGTCTTACCGATATGCTCAACCTTCCCGTCCTCCCATAATTTGAAAATATGTCTTTCTTTTCTGTAGGGCCAGGTGGTGAGCAGCCAGAACCGTTGGCCGTCAGTTCTATCCGCCCCAAAAATTGCGACATTGTAATGATTTTTCAGCCCTTTGTCATCGAGAGATATCTTTGTGACATTTTTTGAAGGTTCATCGAGGAGGACAAATTTTTTATCAGGGACAAATTTTTTATCTTTATCAAAGGCATTTCTATTGTATTCAAGAAAAGCGAATGTTTGCTCATGTATCCAGATTGACCAACGAAAATATTTCTCCGGAGGCGCTTCGTACAAAACTTCATGCGTGTAATCGGACATGTTAATACGGATAATCTTGTTCGAGATACTGTCGTACACATATTCATTTTCTTCGTGAAAGGGGGAAGGCCAATAAGACCCAAAATCTCCTTTGATTTTATGTACCTTGTTACCATCGTAGATTTTGATCCCAGAATAGGGAGTGGATTCGATCAGCTTGTGGCCCTCTGTGAGATAGAAGTATGAATATTCGACGCCGACCGACCAGTTGGCAAACAGAAAAGAAAGGATAAAACCTCCAACGAAAATCGGAGCCAACAGTTTAAAGAAACGTTTGTTATAGACTCTGGCCGGACGGATATCGAGTTTTTTTACAGATAGGCCAAAAGATAATAATAACGGCAGAAGCAGGATAAACGCTGAAAAAATGCCCATTACACTGATTTCCGGATCCCAGTTCTCTGTAAAAAATAATCGGAGGTCGAGAAAGTTAAAAGGAACGTTTCTTGACAGAGCAACGAGCCAAAAAACAAGGGGGAGCAGGTTCATATAAATGAAAAGCGAAAACAAAGATGACACAAACAGAATTATAAAATTTTCAGAGCTGGCTGATAAAGAGAGGGAAATCAGATACAGAGAGAAATAGAGGAATGTAAAAGAAAGGAAGGGGAGTGCAACAAGGTCTTTTCCGCCGCTCGT
>JASFPJ010000080.1:0-11685 GCA_050116035.1 Candidatus Aminicenantota bacterium
ATAATTTCTCTCTACGAGATTGCCACGCTTCGCTCGCAATGACACTTCTATCCTCATTATTTTAAATGGAAGTGTTACTTAATTACTGAGCATAAACACCTGTTCCTTTTTTTGTTTAAAGCTTCCAGAATTGCTTTTGAGTTTCGAAAACCGGAGCCAGTTCTTTTTCAGTGATAGGGGATATTTCTTCTCCAATCTCGGATTTTTTCCCTTCTCCCGCAAGTTGCAGAAGAACATGTTTGACGCCTTCCTGGAGTCCCTGCAGGTCATAGCCTCCCTCAAGGGTGAAAAGAATCCTGTCCTTGGAGAACTTCTGGGCCAAGGTCATGAGTTCTGAGGTGAGAGCTCCGAATCCTTCTTTGCTAATCAACATCCCTCCCAGGGGGTCGGCTTTGTAAATATCAAAACCTGCGGAGACAAGGATGAATTCTGGTTCAAAGCCTGCCGCGATAGGGGAGAGGATTTTTCTGAATATAAAGAGATAGTCTTCGTTTGTTTTCCCTCCGGAGAGCGGGACATTGACCGTAAATCCGTTTCCTGGGTCCTGACCGGTCTCATCCCAGTATCCTGTTCCGGGATAATGTGGAAATTGATGCGTAGAGAAATAGAGAATATCCTTCCGGTCGTAGAAGGAATGCTGGGTGCCGTTTCCATGGTGAAGGTCCCAATCGACAACCAAGATGCGCTTGATACCGAATTTTTTGACCAGGTACTCAGCCCCTACGGCTACATTGTTAAAGAGGCAGAATCCCATGGCCCGAGAGGCTTCGGCATGATGGCCAGGAGGTCTGACAAGAGCAAAACCGTTCTGGATTTTTCCCTCCATAACGAGGTCTATCGCTTTCAGGAGTCCACCGGCGGCGAGGAGTGCAACCTCATACGAGCGGGCAGAAGTGGCTGTGTCAGGGTCAAGCTGCACTCTTCCTGTTCCTGAAGTTTTTTTGATGGTTTCTATGTAGGATGAGGTGTGAACCATCTGGATCTCTTTTTCTTCGGCCAGATGGGGTTCGATCTCTGTGTACGGGAAGGATATATCTTTTTCCACCATACGGTAGATGGCTTCTATCCTCCGGGGATTTTCCACATGGAAAGCCCCCATATCGTGTTCCATGTACCGCCAATCCTTAACAATTCCTGTTTTCAAGCGGCCCTCCTTTCTTTAAAAAATGCACTCAATTTGTCAGGCGAAGGCTTGGGCGTCATCAGGCTGACTCCGATCAGGAGAGCGAGGGAGCAGAGGAGAGCCGGGTAGATGGCGGGGATGCCAAGTGGAAGGTGCCCCTGGACTTTATTGATGACTTCCCAGACAACAGTTGTTGTCAGCCCGCCCAGGATGGATAAGACTCCGCCCTGCACTGTGGCTCTTTTCCAGAAAAACACCGCGATTAAAGCGGGAGTGATTCCGGCTCCGTAAACCGTGTAAGCGGCGTACGCCGCATCCAGAATTCGGGGAAAAAAGGAGATCAATGAATAGGATATTAAGCCCAAGACAATAACCGTTAGCCTTGAGTAGAGGATCATTTTTTTGTCCTCTAAGTCTGGATTGATGAACCTCTGGTAAATATCCCTGATGACATTCGTGGCTGGAACGAGGAGAAAGCTGTTCGCCGTTGAGATGATGATGGCCATTATGGCGATCAGGAGCAAACAGCCCACGATAACGGGCACTCCCTTATGGGCCACGAGGAGAATGATTTTCCCTGCTTCTTTGGCCTCGAGACCCTTGAAATAGCTGCTTCCGATAACAGCCAGACTCTGCAAAGCAACGCCGAGAAGTATGACTCCCACCACCCAGCCTATGACGGATTTTCTCGCCTCTTTTTCATTCTTTGCTGAGAAAAAGCGCTGGTAGGTGTTGGCCATTCCCAGAGCCAGAAGGAATGTCGGAAAGAAATACCCCATGGCCTGAGTCAAGGTCATATTGCCCAGGAAAGGGTGACTCCTTGGTGTGACGTTGGCCACGATAAAATCCATTCCTCCCACCTGATGGATGAGAAACGGAAGAGCGAGGAAGATTCCTGTGATCATGATAATTCCGTTGAAAATATCCAGGTAGGCGACAGAGATCATGCCGGCAAGCAGTGTGTACGTGATGACAAAAATGGCCACAATAATGATTCCGGATTTGATGGAGATTTTTCCCTCAGTGATGATGTTCAGCACCCAGCCTCCTCCCCGGAACTGGTAGCTGACAATTGTCAGATAGGCAATAATCGTGGCGATTGTGGCCAGGATTCGGGCCCACTTGTTGTACCTGGCTTCCAGGATGTCCGGGACAGTGAACTGACCGAATCTGCGGACTCTGGCGGCGATAAAGAAGACGATGATGATGCCCAGCCAGCCTCCGCTGCTTCCGATGAGAGACGAATAGCCATGGTTATAGCTGAGGTCTGAAACACTGAAGATATCTCCTGAGCCGATCCATGTCGCAAGCAGAGTTCCGACGAGAATAGGGGCGGTTAAAGTCCTTCCCGCGACCAGGAAGTCTTCCTTTTTTTTCAGGCGTTTAGCCAGCTGGAGACCGAAGAAAAAGAGGATAATGAGGTAACCCAAGATGCTGAACAGATAGACCATTTTTTTTCTTCTTTCTTTTTATTTTTTATGGAGAATTCAATTCAATCATCTGGACCATTCTGTCCATTCTGAACGGATAATCCATTTTCAAAGCCAAGCGTTCGTGTTCGGATAGTTAAGCTTGAGCTTTTTTCTTTTCAGGGAAGAATTTTTCCAATTCCTCAGGCTTCGGCTTTTCGGTCAGGAGGCTGACGATTATCAGCGAACCCAAAGATATGGCCAGTGCAGGGTAGATAATAGGGATTCCCCAGGGATCTCCATCAGGAGCCAGGTGCGGCGGGAGAACTTCTGCTAAAATTTTGAGCACGATGGCGGCAATAGTCCCGGAAAGGATAGAGGCCAATCCTCCGGCTTTAGTTGTTCTTTTCCAGGCCAAGGCGGCAATGAGAGCTGGTGTTATCGCGACTCCATAAATTGTATACGCAAAATATGCCATGTCGAGCACTGAGGTCAGTCTCATTGCAAGGAAAAACGCTATGAGGCCGATGACGACGACGAATACTTTTTGCAGAGCCACCATGACATTCTGCTGAGGTTCGGTCTTTTTGAAACGCTGATAGATATCACGCAT
This sequence comes from Candidatus Aminicenantota bacterium, assembly GCA_050116035.1. Taxonomy (GTDB): domain Bacteria; phylum Acidobacteriota; class Aminicenantia; order Aminicenantales; family Aminicenantaceae; genus SOIA01. Next base: position 3,146 of record JASFPJ010000080.1, read on the forward strand.
GATGGTTGTTGTTGGAGAAAGGAGGTAATTCATGCCTGTGGATATGACTACAGCACAGGCTGCACCCAAGAGTAGAACTCCGACAGGAGCAGGGACGAGGCTTTTGGCGGCCATGAGCACGACTTTGCCACCTTCCTTGGGGATTGTCAGATCAAGCTGGTCCTTGAATTTGCTGTAAGCAAAAACCGCAATAACGACGACAACTGTCTCGACAAACACGGTCCCGATCGTCCAGAGAAGAACTGCTTTTTTCGCATCTCTAGGAGTTTTGGCGCTGTAGAATTTCTGGTACATGCTCTGGACTCCCATGAGCAGGAGCATCGTTGCGAGGAAGTAGCCGCCAACCTTTAAGAAAGGATGCGCACCGAACTGTTCGTTGACGACAGCAAAATACCCTGGATCGAGCGTTTGTGTGGCCTGTGGGAATCCACCGACAGCAAGATAAACAAAAGGAGTCGCCAGTAAACATGCGAGCAAGATGATGATACCGTTTGGCAAATCTGTGTAGGCAATCGCAATCATCCCTCCAAGAGCTGTAAAGAGGATGACGAATACTGCGGCGATGATTGTGCCAACCGAGCTGGGAATCGCTCCATCGGTGGCCACATTGAGGATAAAGCCTCCAGCCACAAACTGATAAGAGACGATGGCTGTAAAGGAGATGATAAGAGCAAAGGCTCCCACTAGTCGAGCAGCCGGTCCGTAGCGGACTTCGAGGATATCTCCGATAGTGTACTCGCCGAAAGTCCTGATTTTTCCGGCAAGAAAGTAGATAACGACAATACCGACCCAGGCACCTGCCGCCAGCCAGAGAGCGGAGAAACCTGCCTTGGATGCAAATTCAGCGCCGGCGATAAAAGTTCCTGAGCCGATCCAAGTGCAGATCAGTGTGAAAACCATGACTCCGGTCTTCAGGCTTCGACCTGCCACCATAAAGTCTTCCTGGCTTTTTACGCGTTTGGCTCTGTAGAAGTTAAATCCGGTTAGAACGAGAAGGTATGCAAGGATTATCCAGAGATAAATAGACATGAGATCCTCCTTCTGTTTTGAATCTTAGAGCTCCCCATCAATCTAAAGGCCTTGTTTTGGGGTTAATCACTGTCAATTTATTTCCAAGCACATCGTGAATTCATTTCGAGCTCTTTGGGCTATAAATCTTCTTAATGATATCCAGTTGGTTGAGTAATTCAAGAGTTTTTTTAACTTGCTTTTTCCTCTTTTTGTTCGAGTTTTATGGAATAGAGGCTGGTGATATTCGGCTCAGCCATGGTTGTTCCGTGGATATAATCGGCCACTTCCATGGTCTTGGTGTTGTGGGTAATGATGATGAATTGTGTTTGTTCTTTGATTTTTTTCATCAGCTCCAAAAACCGTGTCAAATTAACGTCATCCAGAGCCGCATCCACTTCATCCAGCACGCAGAATGGAGTGGGTTTATACCGGAAGAGTGCGAAGAAAAAGGCCAGGCTGGTCAGGCTCTTTTCCCCTCCAGAGAGAAGAGAGAGTGTCTGCACCTTTTTTCCCGGGGGTTGGGCTTTGATTTCTATTCCACTGTCTAAAGGATGGCTCTCATCTGATAGCGAGAGCGCAGCTGTGCCTCCGTTGAACAGGATAGAGAAAACATCCTGGAAATGCCTGTTGACATCTGTCAGAGCTTTCAAGAACTGAATTTTGCTCTCCTGGTCGATTTTTTTGATGGCTTCGCGTGTTGTATCTATGGATTCCCGTAGGTCTTTTTTCTGCTGAATAAGAAAATCATAGCGTTTTTTCTGGATCATGTATTCTTCTTCTGCCATCAAGTTGACAGATTTGAATTTCTGGAGCTTGTCTTCGAATTCTGCCAGTTTTTCCTCGATTTTCGTATCCGGAACCTTCTCCTCAGGAATTTCTTCTTTGACTTCCTTGAGAGTCTTTTTAAGGTCCTGCCAGCAGCTCTCCTCAAGATTCACCAGGTCTCTATCCGACTCCGCTTTGCTGATTTCCCGTTTGACTCGCTCTTCTTTTCTGGCCTCGCTTTCTTCTCGCAGCTGCTCTATTTTATCTTCCAGGTCATTTTGCTCTGTTTTCTGCTTCTGCAGGAGAGATTCGTCCTGAACGAGTGTCTTTTCTTTTCTTCCACGTTCTTTTTCGAGCTCTTTCACTTTATCTGATATGTTTTTAATGGTTTTTTTTGCCCGAATCCTGTCCTTCTCGCAGTTCTGGATTTCTTCCTCAAGAGAATTCTCTTTACTGACGAGATTTTCCTGCCTGCCTTTCAGTGTTTTTAGCCTGCGTTCCAGGTTGTTGATTTTTTCATCGAGAAGGTCAAGCCCTGCCTTCAGTTCAAAAAAATCTTTCTTTTTCTGTTCGTTTTTCTCCTGTTGTCGTGCGATTTCCTTTTCTTCTTTCTCGAGTTTTTCCTTTAATGTGTTTTCTTCCTCTTTTAATTTTTCAAGGGAAAGGGAATCTTTTTTACGGGCCAAACTCTCTCGGTCAGTACTCAAGGCCTTTATCTCGTTATTCAAGATTTCGATATTGGCTTTGATTTTCTCTGTCTCTGTTTGGTCATACTTTTTTTCCTTCTCGACTTCTTCAATCTTTCTTTCCAGTTGATCGATGATTGTGAGTTTGTCCTCGATCTCCTCTTCTAGCTTTTGTTTTTTCTCGTTGTTTTTTTCAAGCTCCAGACTGAAAGGTTTGACCTTTTTCTCGATCTGCCCGAGCCGCTCTTCAATCTTCTTTATCTCGAGACCGAGAGTGAAAATTCCTTCTGTTTTCTGGCCCAGTTTCAGCAGGCCGGAGGAAAACAGCAGGTCTCCTTGAGGAGTGATGTAGTTCAGAGAAGGGTGGAGGAGCCAGAGCTGGATGGCGCTTTCAATCTCTTTGACTACTGCCGCTTCCTGAAGATGAATGCGGTCTTTAATTTTGGGATCCGGCTTGAGATAGGACGTGAAAAGTCCCAACACGCGAGGGTCTTCATAGATTTTTGATGGAATTTTCTCTTTTTTTTGAGAGGAGAGGAGGATGAAATTTCCTCTTAATTTTTTATCGTTTAAAGTTTTCAATAGGTCCTGAGCCGGAACGAGCGTCGCTTTGGCTTCGTCTTTCCAGAATACATCGATCAGAGGCGCATGCTCAGCATCTGATTCGATGGAGTCAGCCAGGATGCCCAGAGTTCCGGGGATGTCCTCAGAGATGCCGGCGTCTCTTTCTTTTTTCTCCAGTTTTTTTAGTGCCTGAAGGTGATGTGTTTCCTCCTCAGCTTCGGCCTTTAAACTGGAGATTTTGTTTTGAAGGTTGTCGATAGAGGAAAGAATCCCATTCAATTCTTCTTGATGAGCAGAGAGCGCTTTTTTCTTCTCATCCATGGACTCCTGAGTTTGCTGGAGTTCTTCTCTTTTCTGCTCCAGAATGCTGGTTTTTTGAGCCAGAAGGGAACGCTCATTCGAGAGCTGCTCCTTGAGTTTTTCCTCCTGACGAACGATTAATTCAACTTCTTTTTCAATCCTCACGTTTTCATTCTTTATTTCTGTGTGTGCAGAGAGCTTCTGGAAGTATTCGTTCCTCATGGATTCCAGAGTGTTTCCCCTTTCTTCCAATTTTTCTTGAAACACTTGATTTTCCTTGTCCGCTTGACTGAGAGCCTTTTGATTTTCGGAAAAAGTTAGGCGTGTGTTTTGAATTTCCTCGTCCACTTCGGTGATTTCTTGAGCAATCTGAAGCTTTTCCTGTTTAACCTCTTCTAAGTTTGTGATCGCTCTTTTCTTCTGCTCCTGGACAAACTCGGTTCTCTTCGCTTCCTTGTCTTTATCTGTTTCCAACTGGGAATGCTGAGACCGGAGTGCGAACAGGTTTTTCTGGCTGTCTTTGATTGATTGTTCAAACTCCCAGACTTCCTTTCTCTTAGCGGCCAGGTTTTTTTCTTCCGCTTTAAGGAGAGAGACGATTTCTTTTTCCTGACTCATGCATATCTCATACTGGTGCGTGATGTCATGCAGGTTCTCTTCAACTTGCAAGATTTTTTTCCGGTAATGGAGAGAGGTAAGCTTCCTGATTTTTTCTCTCAATTGCCGGTATTTGATCGCCGCATTCGCCTGCCTCTTCAGCGAGTTCTTTGCTCTCGATACTTCGGAGATGATGTCTTCCAGCCTGGTCAGATTCAACTCACTGATTTCCAGTTTGTTCTGAGCCTGTCTTTTCTTGGTTTTGTAATATGCTGTTCCCGCGGCTTCTTCAAGAAGCAGCCTTTTCTCCACTGGCTTGGATGTGAGAAAGAGCCCGATCTGACCCTGCTCTATGACGAAATATTCCTTTTCGGCGATGGATCGATTCCATAAAGCGTCCTGTATGTCTTTCAGCCTGACCACTTTTCCGCCCATCCTGTATTCACCCTCACCTGAGCGGAAAACGCGGTGGTTGATGATGAGTTCTTCATTCTCATCGGCCAGGAAAAGAGCGACATCCGCCATCCCTAGCGCTGATCTTTGTGTGTTTCCGTTGAAGATGATGTCTTCGCTTCTCTCTCCTTTCAGGGATTTTGCTCTCTGCCCGCCAAGAACCCAGAGGAGGGCATCAACAATGTTGCTTTTGCCCGTACCGTTAGGCCCGACGATGGCTGTAATGCCGGAGTGAAAAATGATTTTGGTTCGTTCGGGGAATGATTTGAATCCTTGGAGTTCTATCTTTTTTATGAGCATGTTGTGAACGGCGGCTTTCCTTGACAGCTCTAAACGATATTCTGAATTTTATCTGTTCAAGGAATAGCTATTTTACCCGATTTAAATGGATTGTCAAAGAATTAGTGAATGAAAGGGAGAAAGAAGAATGTTAGAGTAGATGGGGAACATCCCTTAAGACTTAAGATTCTTGTAAGGAACTGTATATCAATTGCTGAAGATTTTTGACAAACTCGATCTTTTCAGGTTTGGAAGGATTAGCCTTCTCAAAAGTCAGAGGGGGTAAAAACTCAACAATCAGACGAGGCTTTACATATTTTTTATTCTTAAAGAAGCGGATGAGCCTTTTAATGGCTTTGTAGGGAAAAAATCGGTGGGCCACATACAGCCAGTATGTTTTCTTTGTGATCATTGGGGCTTCTTTTACAATGCTCGGGATAATTTTCACTGTTTTGCCTCGCTGGAAAAGGTGGCTGGCCAGGGTAGGGACGATAGTCTGGTACACGGGATTTTCAACTGTTTTGTGTGTTTGCCCTCCACTCGGTGCAATCGCAATGGGGATGTTGTTATCAAGGCTCCTTATGCACTCCAGGTAGGCCTGTTTATTGGTTTTGCGTTTTCTGAGCCTGTCTTCCTTTGAGGTCGGATCAAACAAATCAACATGTATGATTTTCAATCTGTTGGCTTGGGCAATCGCGTATTTTGTCATGATATTGATAAATTTGGAGTACCACAGTTTTATCCAAAAGCTTTTTCGCGCCTTTTTTTGAAACTTGGGCGGAAAGATTGCATTCTCTACCTCTTTGTGAAGTTCAGTGAAATATTCCGGGCTGGCGATTATGGTCTCAGCCAGAAATCTTATGTTCGGTTTGGTTGGAGCCGCCATTCCAAGATAAACAGGCTCTCCCCGACGTGTTATATGATTATAAACGTAGATTATCGGACCATTATTGGGAATATTCTCTAATCCGACGGCTTTGGGTTTGGGACAGACAGGGAACATTCTCACTAAAGCTCTAATGTGATTGTAAGAGAAACTGATCATTTTGCCTAGTTCAGCGTCCTTTTGAGTATTATAGCTTTTTTTTAAAGAAAAATGAAAAATATAAGCTTTCCTGTAGGAATTGGGTAGATTGAAAACATCTCTCAAGCCATTGGTTATGCTAGAGTTGAAGATGAGATGTCAGGAATTCGGATTAAATTTTTGAGTTTTTGAAGCCGAAAAAGGACTTGATCCTCGCCGCTACAGAATCTGAGATGGAGTAGAATGTGGGAAGAAAGAGCAGAGTGAAAAAGGTCGAGGTGGTCAGCCCTCCGATGATGGCCACAGAAATGGGCGCCCACATCTGTGCTCTTCGTCCGACTGCCTCAAAGAGCTGGGGAAGCAGAAAGGGGAGAGCGAGCGGCATAACGCCAAAAATGGTTGTGATGGCCGTCATGATGATCGGCCGCATCCTGTCCTTGCCTCCCTGTATGATGGACTCGTTCTTGCCCATCCCGGATTTGCGCAGTGTCCGGATGTGATCGATGAGAATGATCCCGTTGTTGACAACGATCCCGAAGAGAACCAGAAGGCCAAGATAGGAAGTGGTATTCAGTGTGATGTTTGTGATGGTGAATATCATGGCCACTCCGAACATTGCCAGCGGCACAGCCATCACAATCGTGAAGGGAGTCACGAATGATTCGAAAAGCGAGGCCATGATGATGTAGATAAAGATCAGGGCGAGAATGATCGCCATGCCGGATTCCCCCTGGGATTCTCGAAAACGCCTCCATCCAGATCCCAGACTCCAACTGTAGCCGTCAGGGAGTTCGACCGTGCTCATTGCCTGACGAATGTCCTCAGAGATGGCCATCATCCCTTCCCGTTTGGTATTGATCCGGATGTTCAATTTTGATTTTTTATTCTCCTTGCGGATGGAACTCGACCCCATCCTGTAGGAGATGTCTGTTATCGCGGAGATGGGAATCCGTTTGGATTGGGTTGGCAGGCTGATGTTCCGGAGGTCTTCTTCGTTGAACCCTTCCTCTCCTTGGATCTTCAGTATGATGTCGATCTCACGATTTTCTGTCTTGAACTTCCCGATAGGCCGGTCAGAGAGAGAGGAAGAAATGGTGCGTGCGACCATCTGGCTGCTCACTCCTGAACTTTCCGCCTTCTTCCGGTTCACCTGGACCATGATTTGTGTGTCTCCACCCTCCAGGTCACTGGTTATATCCTCCACATTCGGGACTGTTCGGAGCTTTTCGATGACCATGGGAGCTAGCTCGGTCAATTTGGTGTAGTCCAGACCGATGAGTTCTACGGAGACTCCACTGAAATGTCCGCCGCGGCCGAATCTCTGGCCGTATTCGTAGGTGATGCCGGCTCGTCGGGGCAGGAGTTCCTTGAGTCTCTCCTTGATTTCTGTCACGGATGGTCCTTCATCTTCCAGGGCCAGTTCCACTCTCCCGCGGAATCGACCCTGCCGCATGCCTCGTACACCGAATTCGGTCGTCACGTATTTTATAGCCAGTTCTTCCTTATTTGAGAAAAGGAGTTTCTCGTAACCCATGAAAAGGGCTTTCATTTCTTCCAGAGTAAAACTGCGCGGCATGTAGACCGAGACATTGACCTCCCGCTCGTCACTTCTTGGCATATATCCCTGTTCGATGTTTTTGAGGGTTTGGTAAGAGATGAGAAAAATACCTGCTGCCAGGCCGACCATGAGGAGCTTGGTTTTCCAGTTCTTTATGGTGAAGCTGAGGACGCGTTCATAGAAGGAGGTTAGTTTGACCAGCCATCGGGCTTTTTCCCTGGTTTTTCCGGCAAGAATACGGCTTCCCGCTAGCGGGATGAATGAGAGGGAAACGATCAAAGAGGCAATCATTGCCAGGGATATGGTCATTGCAAAATCCTTCATGAAGCGACCGAATCCTGACTGGGACACAAAACTCAACGAGATGAACACGACCAGAGTCGAGAAGGTTGAAGCGGTGACAGCCAGAGCGACGTCACTGGCTCCCTTCAAAGACGCCTGCAGGGGAGAATATCCCTTTTCCTGTCGAAGTCGGAAGATGTTTTCCAGGACCACGACACTGTTGTCCACCAGCATGCCCACTGCCATCATCAGTCCACTGAGGGAGATGATGTTGATGGTGATATTCGCATGGAGGACAGTTCGGTACAGATACATGAAGCTGAAAGTGAACACCATGGCCATGGGGATGGCCATGGCAATGATGATCGTGCTCCGGAATTTTCTTAGAAAAAAGAGCAGGATGACAACTGCCATAAGACCGCCGATTATTCCGGAGAGAGTGAGATCCTTGAGGCTTCTGAGAATATCCTCGGATTGGTCTCGATAGAAGATAGTGGTGAGATTCTGGAGCTCGGGTTGTGTCTCCTTGATCTGTGCCATAGTGGCCTTGACGTTATTGCATACATCCACGATGTTGGCGTTGGATGCCCGGTAGATCTGAAAGCGGACGGTTTCATTCCCATCCAGACGGTTGAAGTCTTCTTTGAGGGGATAATCGTAGGTCACACGGGCGACATCCGCGATGGTCAGCCCCATGTTACTGACAGGGAGGCTTTTCACGTCCTCCAGGATTTTGAGTTCACCCGGGATGCGGGCCACAAAGCGCATGGGTCCTTCTTCGACATATCCGGCCGAAATATTGATGTTGTTATTGCGGATGGTGTCGGTCAGGTCGGTGATGCGGATGGACGATGAATAGAAGACCTCGGGTTTGAGGTAAATAGTCAAAACTTTGTTGCGGATTCCCCGGATGTCCACGTTGGCGACACCCTCGATCCGTTCCAGCTGCTGTGTGATATAGTTTTCCGACCAGTAGTACAGGTTTTCCAGGTCCCCTGGCAGAGACACGCTGAAGTTGATC
>JASFPJ010000081.1:0-11578 GCA_050116035.1 Candidatus Aminicenantota bacterium
GATTAGGTTCAGCGTCTCCACAATAGAAAACACGGCATCCCAACCCTTATTGCCAGCTTTGGTGCCCGCCCGTTCAATTCCCTGCTCGATCGTATCCACAGTCAGGATACCAAAAGAAACAGGCACACCCTCATCCATGGCAATCTGGGCTAATCCTTTAGTGACTTCGGCACTCAAGAAATCGAAGTGGGGTGTGTCTCCTCTTATTAAAGCTCCTAAACAGACGATTCCATCCGCTTTTTTTGCACTGACTAATTTCTTCACGACCACAGGAATTTCAAATGAACCCGGCACTTTATACACAGTTATATCTTTCTCATCCGCTCCCAGTTTTTGAAGAGCATCGAGTGCTCCTTCCAACAATCTCTCCGATATGAATTGGTTAAAACGGCTGACAACCAAACCAATCTTCAAGCCTTTTGCCTGCAGTTTTCCTTGATATATTTCCATTTCTCTCTCCCTTTAACGTCCCTGAAATTTTGCCTCTCTTTTCTCAAGAAAGGCCTTTGTGCCCTCTTTGCTGTCTTCTGTATCGCAGGCCTTCCCGAAGAGTTCGGCTTCCAGGAGGAGGCCTTCTTCCAGGGTCCGGTCTAATCCTTTGTTAATCGCTTCGATGCTGTACTCAACCGCCAGAGGACCATTGGCGATGACCTTACGGGCAAAAGCTTCACAGGTCGGGAAAAGATCTCCCAGCGATACAACCCGATTGACCAGGCCGATTCGTTGAGCTTCCTGGGCATCGATTATCTTCCCGCTGAGCACAAGCTCCATGGCCTTGCCTTTTCCGACCAACCGGGCGAGCCGTTGGGTTCCACCAAAGCCCGGAATCAAGCCCAATTTGACCTCGGGCTGTCCCATCTTGGCATTCTCAGAGGCGATCCGTATATGGCAGGCCAGGGCCAGCTCTGTTCCACCGCCAAGAGCATATCCATTAATGGCCGCAATGACGAGCTTATTGAAATTCTCGATGAGCTTGGTGAGCTTATGCCCTTCAAGCACATACTTTTTGCCTGTGTCAAAATCAAGACGGGCCAACTCGCTGATATCTGCTCCGGCCACAAACGCCTTTTCTCCGGAACCAGCAAGGATTACGGCTTCGACCTCTGGGTCTTCCTTAAACGAAAGGAAAGCGCTACGCAGTTCTTTTGCCGTGTTGGCATTCAATGCATTGAGCTTGTCCGGGCGATTGATGATAATCCAGCCAATGCCCTCTCCCTTTTTTGTGAGTAAGTTCTCGTATTGCATTTTTCTATTATCCAAATCTGATCTCAGCCGACCTCATCCACACCAAAAAAAATGTTTCTTGGACGACTGATCTTTCCAAAATTTTCCCTATTTTACCAGATAAATTCCTTTTTTGCACGACAATTTAAAGTATGGGGTCGCGTCTCAACATTCGACATTTCTTAGAGGATTATCAGTCCTTAGAGCTTCTCTCCGATGACAAATTGAACAATAGAATGAATGAATAAATTGTCAAATGTTAAGACGCGACCCCTTTTGTTATTGTCTTTACGATAGTTTTGCGTTATCATTTTTTTTTGCGTTGAAGAAAACAAACCCCTAAAATCATGGGAGGATGGAATGAAAACTGCCACAAATTTTAAAGAGCTCCCTGCCGATTTATTGAGATGGACTTGTGACCCTGGGAAAATACCTGTATCCACGAGTGATGAGTGCAAACCCTGCGACGAAATCATCGGCCAGAAACGAGCACTCAAGGCTATCCAAACCGGTCTGGACATTAAAAGCTTCGGTTACAACATTTTCGTGACAGGAATGGTCGGAACGGGCCGGACCACAACCATTAAACAGCTTCTGGAGAAGTTGGAAAAAGGGGATAAAATCCCTGATGATATTCTCTACGTCTTCAACTTTAAAAATATGGATGAGCCGACGCTGATCATTCTTCCATCTGGAAAAGGAAAACTTTTCAGAGAGACCATGGACAATATGATTGCCATGCTCAAGACAAACATTCCTGAGATGATCAAAAGCAAGTACTATGCAGAGCAACGTGATGATATCGTCGAATCCCAGCAGAAGAAGCAGAAAGATATATTACAGAATTTTGAAGAGGAAGTGGCCAAGGAAGGATTTTCTGTCATTCAGGTCCAGATGGGTCTGATTGTCAAGCCAGATCTGGTCCCTCTGATTGAGGGGAAGCCCACTCCTTTTAATCAGTTGGAAACTTTGACCAGAGAAGGAAAATTTGACAAAGAAACATTAGATAATATGAAGAAAAAATACGAAGAGCTAACCGAGAAACTTGAGGAAATTTTCGAGCAGATGAAAGAGATTGAGGAACAAACTCGAAAAAGCCTGAAGGAATGGGATGCCCAGTCTATCACCCCTCTTATACTCGGGGCCATCAATGAAATAAGAGCCAAATTTCCTGACCCTAAAATCGAGAGTTACCTGGATGATGTTGAACAATCCCTCATCAAGAATATCGACCTTTTTAAGGCAAAAAAAAAGGAACAGGGTGAGAAGGAAGCCGTCGACCCATTCCTGCCATATCGAGTGAACCTGTTGGTTAACAATTCCGAGCTGAAGGGGGCTCCGGTAATCATGGAGACAAATCCCAATTACATCAACCTGTTTGGGTCGATCGAACTCGCTGCCTCCCGATTCGGTATTGTTCAAACGGACTTCACCAAGATCAAAGCGGGCTCTTTTCTCAAAGCAAACGGAGGCTATTTAGTCTTCAATGCGCTGGATGCGCTTATCGAGCCCGGAGTCTGGCAGACACTCAAAAGAACCTTGCGGAATCAAAAATTAGAAATCCAGAATTTTGCTTCGCTCTTCATGATTTCTACGACGAGGCTCAAACCCCAGCCGATTGAATGTGATGTCAAGGTTGTTTTGATCGGGGATGCGTATATCTATTACCTTCTCTACCGTTTGGATGAGGACTTCAAGAAGATATTCAAGGTTAAGGCTGAGTTTGACTCGGAAATGAAGAAGGACACCCAAACCATCAAAGAATATATTGCTTTCATCAAGAAGATATCTGAAGAAGATGATCTCCTTCCCTTCGATAAGAGCGGAATGGCGGCCATTGTCGAATACGGGACACGTCTTTCCGGACGGCAGAAAAAAATCTCCACTCGTTTCCATATCATTGCAGATGTACTCCGCGAAGCCAGCTATTGGGCCAAGAAGGCCAAGAAGAAAATGGTCAGCTGCGAAATAGTGGAACAAGCGATCGAAGAGCGTTTCGACCGGGTCAGTCTGATAGAGGATAAGATCCAAGAGTTCATCGAAGAGGGAACCATCATGATCGACGCCAAAGGTAAAGTTGAGGGACAGGTCAACGGATTATCTGTTTACGACATGGGAGAATTTGCTTTCGGTAAGCCCACTCGAATCACAGCCCGAACATCTGTGGGAAGAGCGGGAGTCATCAACATCGAGAGAGAAGCGGACTTGAGCGGCCGCACGCACAACAAGGGAGTCCTCATCCTGGGAGGATACTTAAGAGGAAAATACGCCCAGAAGAAGCCATTCTCTCTTTCGGCCAGTATTGCCTTTGAACAATCTTATTCTGGAGTCGAGGGAGACAGTGCGTCATCGACTGAAGTCTACTCCATCCTCTCCTGCTTGTCGAAATTGCCCTTAAGACAGGATATTGCTGTCACAGGGTCGTTGAACCAGAAGGGAGAAATCCAGCCCATCGGGGGGGTCAACGAAAAAATCGAAGGATTCTTCGATGTCTGCAAAGCGAAAGGGCTGACAGGGACACAGGGAGTCATGATCCCTCATCAAAATATCCAGAATCTCATGCTTCGGAATGATGTGATCAAGACAGTCAAGCAGGGAAAATTCCATATCTATCCGGTCAAGACTATAGATGAAGGAATCGAAATCCTCACCGGCATCAAAGCCGGAAAAAGAAAAACTGATGGGACTTTTGAAGAAGAAACGGTGAATTATCTTGTCGATGAAGAGCTGAATAGACTGGCGAAAAGCTGGAAGACATTCACAGGACCCGCCGAAAAAGAAAAGGGATCAAAAGAAGATAAAAACAAATAGACTGGTTATCCATCTACAATAAATCAACTCTGCTTTTTAGACTGTCCACTTCTCTTTGGGTCAGAAACCGCCATTTTCCTGTTTGGAGGCGACCTAACTTCATGCCCCCGAAGCCAACCCTTTTGAGATGAAGCACTCTATGGCCGACAGCCTCAAACATCCTCTTCACTTCTCTCTTCCTTCCCTCATGGATTTCTATCTTGAGAAGAGTCTTTTTCGCACTGCCACTCAGCTTTGCAATCCTCGCCGGAGCAGTTTTTTTTCCATCAATGACGATTCCTTTTTCCAGCCGGGAAATTTTTGAAGAGTCTGGCACACCCCTGGCTTCAACGACATAAATCTTTGGGACTCTGTAACGTGGGTGAGCGAGACGGTGAGCCAGTTCCCCGTCATTCATCAGAAGCAAAAGGCCTTCACTATCATAATCCAGCCTTCCTACCGGATAAATTCTCTCTTTCAAAGAAGGCAGCAGTTCTTTGATCGTCGGTCTCTGGAAAGGATCTTTGAGTGTGACCAGATATCCTAGCGGCTTATTGAGCATCATATAGACCATCCCTTCTTCCTTTTCCACTTTTTTGCCGCCGAATTCCACTCTGTCTTTTTCATCATCAATTTTAGTACCCAATGTCCGGATGACCTGGCCGTTGACCTTGATTTTTCCCTCCACAATCATCTTATCCACTTCTCTTCTGGAAGCCACTCCTGCCTGTGCCAAAAATTTATTCAGCCGGATTCGCATCTTTAGTAGTCTCTCCCGAGCAGATGAATGTTCCCAATCCTCACATTCCGTAAGCCCGCCTCATGGGCCGCCTGCCTGCACTCTTCGGCATGGCGGCGGGATGTGACAGGCATATCCCGGAAATAAAAATGAGGGTGAAATCCAAGGAGAGCATAGGGAATATTCGGATCGAGTCCGGCTACAAATTCAGCAATCTGGAAGACTTCCTCTCTGTTTATATACCCTGGGACAAGAAGAGTGCTGGCCACAACCAGCGGAGGATCCTCCCGCTTTTTGATCCACTTTGACGCCAGCTCAAAATTGCTCTTCGTCTGACTGTTGCTTCTCCCGCACAGAGCCACATTCAGGTTCTGATGATAAGTCTTCAAATCAAACTTCACGCAACCGCCACTTTCCAGAGCAATCTCCAGGATTTCTTCTAAAAACCGCCTGTCCATGGTCCCGTTGGTTTCCCAACAGATTCTTAAAATCTTCTTGTCCTTCCGCGCGATGGCGAGACGGGACGTCTGGATGGAATGGAGAAGTTGGGGAGATGGATCTCCTCCGAAGTAGCAAATACAGGACGTCATCCTGTCAGCGGCTTGAGCTAACTCCTTAGATGTATGGGGTGTCCTGTCACGCAGGTCTTCCCTGTAATGCCAGTTCTGGCAGAACAAACAGTTGAATGTGCATCCGTGATAGAAAACAGCCAGGTTTTTATAGCCGTATTCAGGGCCACGGGAATAAGAGAATTCAGGGAATCCAGCGCTCGTGCCGCCCGAACAGACCCAATCGGCCACACAATTCGTGGGCAAAGAGTCATAATACCAGGAAAAATAGCCCTGCTCGGGAAGAGGTGTGATCTGTGTACCTTCCTGATTCTCCCTCACTCCGCAATAGCCCGCATTCCCTTCTCCTATCGTGCACTGGTTGAAGCAGTACGTGCAGGCTATTCCGTCCTTGTCACGAGGCGGAGAAGAAGGAAGGCTGAAAGGCTCTCTTGAAACCTGATGAGCTTTTTGGATGTGAGATTCGACCGATTGGAAATCTTTAAGGATACATTCGCGGCACACACCTAAGAACTGAGATACTAGGCCGGACTCTGTCCCGCAATTGATGCATTTCCCCATTTTTAGAGATAGAATGCTACTTATCTGTGAGGAAGCCAGACGGACTTCCTCATATTATGAAAAAAGAGCTATGAAGAAATTCTATAAGTTAGAAATAAATGTTGATCCCAACGGCGAGGGAATAGTTCCCCAATTCCAGGTCATTCCCGTCGATCGTGGCATTCCCGACGCGGCGCTTTCCTTCCGCAACGAGAGCAATGTTCGCAAACTGCAGCTCCAGACCCACACCAAAATTATAGCCTCCCTCATTATCCTTGCCAACATTTGAAATATTAGTCAGATAAATGCCATACCCACCGGTGACATAAGGCTTGAAGATCGCAATAGAGAATGGGAAAAGCTTGGCGTTCACGCCGACAAACTGGTACTCCATTGTTTCTCCATCCCAATCCACTACTCCGGTCACGGTCTGGACAATTTCATAGTCAGAACGGATATAGGTGGCTTCGATGGCAAGCATGGAAAACTTGACTCCGAGCCGTCCCCCATAAAAAAGCGCAGTGTCCTTACCAAAATCTTCGCTGGTTAAGTCTGGAAGTTCCGGAGTCGACGTCGAATAACCGACCTGGGCTCCGATATAGAGTTTCTGGGCATGCAAACCTGAAGCTAACAAGATCAAGAAGGCAAATACTAATCCGGGAACCATGATTTTTTTCATTTTTTTACCTCACTTCCTTTTATATGCAAATCCAAGAACTCGCCCGAATTATTTGAAACTCATTATAAATAAATAAGATAAAATCTCTAAAATGTCAAGTCGAACACACCTCCACATCACTCATCCAGCCGCGGTTTGGCCAGAATCTCCATGACCCGGAGGTCAAAAAAAGTTTGAGCGTTCGCCGGATGAAGGAGAATGGCTGTGTCTGCACCTCGCGCAGTGCCTCCCACAACAACACAGGGCTCTTTGGTGGAGATGAATCCCGCATCCGCAGCCATAAGAGCGATCTCGATTGCCACTTTTGTTCCTTCGCCAAAAATCCGCAGCGTGTAGGCCATTATCTCCTCGAGCTCATATGTTCCCAGTTTCTTCCGGACCGCACGGCCCACTCCTCCCAGAGCATGCTGGCAGGTCAGGATCCTGGCTCCGGCCTCTTCTATTATTGTGCGGGATTCTGGCTGGAACTCCTGATAATCCGGCTCCATGAATCCGGTTGAGTGCGTGACAATCACCAAATTTTCAACCTTAAAGAGTCCCGCAGCCAATACACCCGTTCTTCCGGATGAGGAGGCCACGACCACATTCTGAATCCCGAGCTCTTCAGCCCGGTTCGCCGCAATCTCCAGGGTTCTCTTGGTGTTTTTTCCGCCGGTATCCTTAAAATAAACACACGGAACAGATAATTCAGGGCCATTCTTACTTTTTTCAGCCGCCATACTCGATTCTCCTTTTATTTAAAAAATGGAAAAAAGGGGACAGGCCCCTTTTTTTCCATTCATGTCTCTCATTGTTTTTATTCTCGTTTCCATTTTATTTCATTCAGGGGTGAGCAAAACTTTTATCACCTCTGGCTTTTGAGCCATAACAAAAGCCTCTTCGACTCTATCCAGAGGAAAATCCGCATCCACCAGTGCCTCAACATCGACTGACTTCTTTTTTAAAACATCGATGGCTTTATGGAAAGGGCCGCAGCGAGAGCCGATTAGCTGAATCTCGTCGACGACAATCTTGGATATATCCACGTTGACTTTCTGTTTGAAAGTGCTCTTGAGTATAACCCTTCCCCTTGGATTCACCCAGAGCAAGGCTTCCTCTATCCCTTTCTCTTTACCCGTGGCTTCCACCACTACATCGAACTTCTGCTCCAATTTTTCACCAGAAAGTGAAGTCTGGATATTCCTCTTCTTCAAGATTTCAAGCTTCCTTTCATGTCTGCCACGACAATGCACCTTTTCAGTCTGTAGTTTCATGACCTGAGCGGCAAGCAAACCCAGCTTGCCGTCTCCCAGGACTAGCACTGAATCCTTTCTCCCGAGAGGTATTTGCTCCAGAATCTCCAGCGCCGCCGCCAAGGGCTCGATGAAGACTCCTTCAGCATCCGATATGTTTGAAGGGAGAAGATGAAGATTCTTCAAAGGAAGAGTCAAAAACTCAGCAAAAGCTCCATTCTTGTTCTGGATACCCAAAACTTCCCGCCTAAGACAATGACGCGTTAAACCTCTTCGGCACAGGTCACATTCTCCGCACGAAAGGTTTATCTCTCCAACGACTTTTCTGTCCAACCAACTTTTTTTTGGCGTCTGAACAACCTGGCCCACAAACTCATGCCCGAGCACACCTTCAAATTCCATGTACCCCTTCACCAATTCCAGGTCTGTGTTGCAAATCCCGGCCTTGAGAACCTTCACTAAAACCTCGTTCTCTAAAGGGAAAGGATTGCGTATATCCTTGAGACGAATCTTTCCCTTTTCCAAGACAACGGCTTTCATTTTTCCTGTCTCATTCTGAGTTCTCTCCGAAAAGTTGTCAAGAAAAAAGAAGAAAAGAAAACCTTTGCTTCCCTGTATCGTATCATTTAGAGTAAAATATTTGATAGGACGATGGCGAGAGTCAACTTTTCCGAATCCGTATCCATGGCCATGGGATCTCTCTGGTCCAATAAACTGAGGACATTTCTGACATTACTGGGCCTCATCATCGGCGTGCTCACCATCATCGCGGTCGTCTCCATCATCCAGGGTCTCAACAATTATGTCTACACTCAATTCGCGTTTTTTGGGGCGAATGATTTCACTGTTTCGAAATTCTCTATGACCGCTGGAACTATCAGTGAATACCGGGAGATGATGAAACGGAAAAACTTAACCCTGGATGAGATGAGACTCCTCCGCCAACAGTGTCAATCCTGTGAACTGATAGGGGCCTCTGTGTCCACGAGCCGAACCGTCAAATTCAGGAATCAATACTTGAGAGATGTGGAGATAAGTGGAGTGACATACTTGGACCATATGATCGGTTCGGTGTTGGAGCTGGACAGAGGTCGGCATATTCTCGAGGAAGACGACACCCACTCCCGATATGTCTGTATCATCGGCGCCGACATTGTGGAGAAACTGTTTCCTTACCTGGATCCCCTCGGCAAATGGATCAAGATCGGTCCCCACAATTTCTTAGTGGTCGGAATCGGCGAGCCAAAGGGGAAGCTCCTGGGAATGAGCCAGGACAACTATGTCAGGATTCCCATCTCCACTTTCCATAAGATCTACGGCTCGAGAAGAAGCATCAACATCAACATCCACACAACCTCACAGGAACAGATGGAGATAGCCCAGGAGGAAGTCAGGACCATCCTTCGTTCTAAACGCCATTTGTCCTTCAAAGACAAAGATGACTTCTCCTTTGTGAGCTCAGAGACATTCATCCAGATGTACCGGACAGCCACATCGAGCATTTACTTTGCCATGATTGCTATCTCTTCCATAGCCCTTTTGGTGGGTGGGATAGTGGTCATGAACATCATGCTCGTGGCCGTCACCGAGAGAACAAAAGAAATCGGCATCCGCATGTCTGTGGGCGCTCGGCGGATGGACATCCTTTTCCAGTTTCTGGTCGAGTCTGCGGCTATTTCCACCACCGGCGGACTTATCGGGATTCTGATCGGGTTTATCCTCGCCAAGATCGTCACTGCCGCGACCTCTCTGCCTTCAACCCTGGATCCCGGCTCCATTATTGTCGCCATCATCGTCTCCGGATCTGTAGGCATCTTTTTCGGGCTCTATCCCGCTAACAAGGCCGCCAAGCTGAATCCCATCGAAGCGTTGAGGTCAGAACAATGAGAATGGGCATACTGAAAGAAATCGTTCAGATGGCCCTGGATTCTCTTAAAAGCCATAAACTCCGCTCTTTTCTGACTCTCCTGGGAATCATGATCGGAGTGATGACGGTCATCGGCATGGTCTCGATCATCCAGGGTCTGAACCGGGCTTTTATGGCTGAACTGGAATCCGCCGGCTCAGATTTGATTGTCGTCGAAAAATACGAACCGGGCATTCAAATGGGGCACCTTTCTGAGGAAGAAAGACAAAGAAAAGACCTCACGTTTGAAGATGGGGTGGCCATTGAAGAGGAATGCTCTCTGGTTAAAGCCGTGGCGGTGAGCCTCGTCGCCAGAATATTCGAACCCATCCCGGTCAAATACCGGAATATCATCACTCAAGACTCCCTCATCTTTGGGATGAACGACAAATGGCCCGATGTCGTTACTATTTATATGCCATCTTCCGGGCGATCCATCACTGAGTCCGATATCCAGCATCGGGCCAAAATCTGCGTTCTGGGTTCTGAACTGGCTGAGACTCTCTTTCCTCATACAGATCCTTTGCAGAAAGAGATTCGAATCGGACCTGAAAAATTCACAGTGGTGGGTGTTCTTCAGGAGCGGGGCAGCATGTTCGGACAGAGCCGTGATAACATTGTCGGTCTTCCGATCACCAC
Organism: Candidatus Aminicenantota bacterium; assembly: GCA_050116035.1. Lineage (GTDB taxonomy): Bacteria > Acidobacteriota > Aminicenantia > Aminicenantales > Aminicenantaceae > SOIA01. The sequence continues at coordinate 10,319 of JASFPJ010000081.1, forward strand.
TCTCATGAAATACTATCCATATGAACAATCACAGATCCAGATCCTTGCCACCCCTAAAAAACAGGGAACCATGCAGGAGACCATCGATCAGATTACTAATCTCCTTCGCCAAAGACGAAAGGTCGGGTTCGGAAAACCCAATGACTTTGCTATCTACACACAGGATACTCTTGTTGACCTCTTTAACCAGTTAACTGGAGCTGTTTTCCTGGTAATGATCGTCATCTCCTCCATCGGGCTTCTTGTGGGCGGGATCGGTGTGATGAACATCATGCTCGTGGCTGTCAAGGAGAGAACCCACGAGATCGGAATCCGCAAAGCCATCGGCGCCCGGTCCTCCGATATACTCAAGCAGTTTTTGATTGAAGCGGTCTTCCTGACCGGAGTCGGTGGGATGACAGGTGTGGTTATCGGATTCGGCATCGCCTTCCTCGTTAAAGCCGCGACTCCTCTGCCGGCGTCCGTGACACCCTGGTCAGTGATCGCAGGATTGCTCGTCTCCATATCTGTGGGACTCTTCTTTGGCATCTTCCCGGCACAAAAGGCAGCCAAGCTCGATCCCATCATCTCCCTCCGCTACGAATAAGAAAGCTCAGGGCAAAGGATTCCGAAAACACACCACTTTCGCCCCAGCGAAATCAGTAAGCATTGGGATCAGACCTTAAAAACTTCAGTTATTTGAGGAAAACCTGAATTGATGTCTCAAGTCTTTTTTTCGATGAATTGCTGGGCTTCGTCAAGGGCCTGAGAAATATTCTCAACGTTCTCTCCGACAAGCTCGACCAGAGACGGACTTCCTCCTCCTTTTCCGTTGATTAGAGGAGACACCAGAGGCACAAGCTCTCTCATATCCATGTTGAGTTTCTCCGAACAGGCCAGGATAAGATGTCCCCGCTCTTCTCCTTTCAGGCCGAAGAGCACGACGAAACCGCCTCTGCGGATGATGTTGAGCGCCAGAAACCTCACTTCCTCGTGGGTTTTTCCCGCAAAGATATTCCTAAGAATCTTTCCCTTCGCTCTTTCGATGATTTCTTGCGCTTCATACTGAGCTATCTTTTCCCGTATCTTCTTCATCGCACTCTTCTGGGATTTCAAATCCGCAAACAGTTTTTCCACAGAAGAGGGAACCTCCTGTTCATGGACAGTCAATCTGTTTGAAAGCTCGCGCAGTATTCTATTTTTCACTAGATAATCCTGAAAAGCTCTTCTGCCGCAGATAAACTCAAACCGAAGATTGTCCCTGATCCTCTCCCACCGGAG
>JASFPJ010000082.1:0-11572 GCA_050116035.1 Candidatus Aminicenantota bacterium
GCCGATGCGTTCCCCATATAGGTCTCTATCGAAGCCAATGATGAATGACTCAATGTGTGAGTCTTTTTGATCAAATGTCGGTTGTTCTCCAACGTTGGTCATGGAGGGAAGTATTTTGGACCCTACCCTTGTTTTGGTGATGAAAACGCCTTGAGGGATGATTTCGTTTTTAGTTTCGATGTTGGCCGTTGGGAAGCCGAGAGCTTTCCCCCTGGACTGGCCTTTAACCACTTGTCCTTCAATTTCATAAAATCGTCCCAGCAAGCGGTTTGCTTTGTCGACTTTTCCTTCATGAAGAAGGTTCCGGATGAGACTGCTGCTCACAGTTTCTCCGTTTTGGATGACTGCAGGAATGGGGCAAACTCGGAATTTGAACTTTGAGGATAAACGGTGGAGGAGCGAAACATCGCCCTCACGGTTTTTTCCGAAGTAAAAATTTTTACCAACGATGATCGCCTTGGCTCTGAGCGTGTCCAAAACGACATTCTGGATGAAATCTGAACCGGTAAGGCTGGCAAATTGCTTATCAAAGGGGATGATGAGGAGAGCCTGGATATCATACTTCTGGATCTCCCTGATTTTCTGATCAAGGGTTTGGATCATCTTGAGTTTATTTTTACCCAGGATTTTTCCTGGATGAGGGAAGAATGTTAAAACAAGGGAGAAGAACCCGTATTCTTTGGCTGTTTTCTCAAGGCATTCGAGTATTCTATGGTGGCCCAGATGTATGCCATCGAAATTTCCGATAGCGACAATCGAATGGCCGGATAAAGACGGGAATTTTTCGAGACCGTGAACAACTTCCATAAGACTACTATTCGATTATTTTCGCTTTCTCCATGTACGCCATTTTGAGTTGGTGGAGACAGGCGACTAAGAATTTTTCCTCTTCAGGCTTCAAATTTCCCTCTGTCTTTTCTTTAAACAAGTCGAGTAAGTCAATCAGTCGTTTCGCCAATTCCAGGTTTTCTCCTTCTTTATCGGTAAAGGGATCTGTGACCATGCCCAATTTGATCAAGGCTTGAGTGTAAAAAGGCAGGATAAGGGAGCTGAAATCGAGAGGAGGGAGTATTTCCTGGGCGTCTTCTGTCGTTTTCTCGTCTTTTTTCTCTTCTATCTTTTTCTCTTCTTTCTTTTCTTCTGTCTTCTCTTTTTCCTTTTCTTCTATTTTCTCCTCTGTTTTTTTTGGTGTCTTCTTTTTTTTGGTTTCTTTTTTTTCTGGCATTTTTTCCCTTCGTCTAAAAGATTTTAATGATGACTGACCGGGATTGATAATTTTTCTGATTTAAAATATTTTATACGAGTCGACAAAAAATATTACAATATTCACCTGTAATATTCAAGGAGAAGAGATATGGAAGATGCTGAATACGCAGGAAAAAAATTCCAACAGCTGGTTCAGATTCTGGATGAACTCAGGGGAAAGGATGGATGTCCGTGGGATAAGGAACAGGATGAAAAATCTATAGCCAATTACTTTTTAGAAGAAGTCTATGAGGCTGTGGATGCCATCACCACGGGCGATGCCGACTCCCTAGCCGAGGAGCTGGGGGATGTCCTGATGGAGGTTGTTTTTTTAGCGCGGATATTCAAGGAAAAAGAGAAATTTATGATCTCTGAGGTTTTAGAAAGGATTAACCGGAAGATGATCCATCGACATCCCCATGTGTTCTCCCAGAAACGAATCGAAAATTCAAAAGAAGTCATCGATGAGTGGTGTCGACAGAAAAAGGAAGAAAAAGGAAGACAATCCGTTTTAGATGGGATGGCGACTTGCCTCCCATCACTTTTAGAAGCCTTCCAGCTCGGTCTCCGTGTTTCCCATGTTGGTTTCGACTGGGACCAGCCCATAGACGCACTCCAGAAAGTCAAAGAGGAAATATCTGAGTTAGAGAAGGCTCTGGAAACAAAAAATGAAGCCGCTGTATTCAAAGAGGTCGGTGATTTATTCTTTGCGTTGTCCAATGTCTCTCGTCATCTCGGTGTTAATCCGGAGTTAGCCCTCAGACAGGCGAACAAGAAATTCAGACAGAGGTTCAGGTTCATAGAGGAACAGCTTGAAAAAGAGGGGAGGGCGCTCGACCAAGCATCGCTGGAAGAGATGGATAAAATATGGGATAAAGCCAAGGATAAAATCAAATAAGAACAGCAAAAAAGGGGACAGGCTACTTTTTCTTAAATAAAGGGGAAAAACCTCAAAAAAGGGGAAGATTACCCTGGCTCAATAATACTGTGACATTTTAATAATGTCATTGCGAGCGACCAAGGGGAGTGTGGCAATCTCGTAAAAAGAAATGCATTTTCCCCAAGGAGATTGCCACGTCACTTCGTTCCTCGCAATGACATCCAACAAGTATACTTGCTTCCTTTTTACTTGTTTGTTTCTTTTTTTCTGGACAGAAGATTGGATTTGATGAATTCATCGATATCACCGTCCAGGACTCTATCCACATCCCCGATTTCCACGTTCGTTCGCAGATCTTTTATCATTCTGTACGGCTGGAGCACGTAGGAGCGGATTTGATTCCCCCAGGCAATATCTGATTTTGCATCTTCCAGTTTTTCGAGCTTCTCCTGTTTCGCTTTCTTTTCAAGCTCATAAAGTCTGGCCTTGAGAACTTTCATGGCACTGGCTTTGTTTTTATGCTGGGACCTTTCATTCTGACATTGGACCACAATACCCGTGGGAACATGGGTTATCCTGACTGCCGAATCTGTGACATTCACGTGCTGTCCTCCTCGGCCAGAGGCTCGGTAAGTGTCAATTCGAAGGTCTTCAGGATTGATTTCGACTTCAATTTCTTCTTCGACTTCAGGGTAAATGAAAACAGCGGCAAATGAGGTGTGTCGTCTTTTGTTCGCGTCAAATGGCGATATTCTGACAAGACGGTGGACGCCGGATTCCTGGCTGAGGTTGCCATATGCGTAATCTCCCTGTATCCGGACTGTGACACTTTTCAATCCCGCCTCTTCCCCAGGGAGGAAATCAAGAACATCAGCCTTGAATCCTTTCCTTTCCGCGTATCTCAAGTACATCCTGAGGAGCATTTGAGCCCAATCCTGGGATTCAGTCCCGCCTGCGCCTGGGTGGATGGTGAGGATGGCATTTCGTGCATCGTCTTCTTCATAGAAAAGAGCCTGGAGTTCCGCTTCTTCAATGTCCGTCTCGAGTCGAACCAAAGACTGTCTGATCTCTTCATCCACATTTTCTCCTTCTTCAGACAATTCCATCAGAACTTCGAGTTCTTCTTTTTCTTTGTAAAGCTTGGAGAGAAAGTGAATATCTCTGTCGAGTCTTTTTTTATTCTGCTGGAGGGATTGAGATTTTTTCTGGTCTTTCCAGATTTCAGGAGAGGAAAGCTCTTGGTTTATGGCTTCGGATTCAGCCTTTTTTTGGCTGAAGTCAAAGATAACCTCTTAATTCTTCGAATTTGGCGAGGCATTCTTTGCTCTTGATGAGAAGCTCAGAATGACTAATCTTTGGAGCGGATTCTTTTTCTTTCATTTCTCTTTTTAGCTATGGCCAGAATAAGGAATAGAGGGGATAAAGTCAAGCTTAGGAGCGGGAGTACATCTCCAAATCTCGTGTAAAAGGTGAGCCCTTTTTTAGGAGTAATGACTTCTGTGAGATGAGTCTGAGTCATCAGTTCGGATTTAGAGAGGACGCGGCCATAGGGATCAATGATGCCGCTGATCCCGGTCGTGGCAGCTCGGAGAAGATACCGTCTATTTTCAACGGCTCTGAGGGTGGCCATCGAAAAATGTTGATATGGGGCGGAACTTCTGCCGTACCAGCCATCATTGGTGATTGTGACCAGAAAGTTTGCCCCTTTCTTCGTGAATTTTCGGACAAGATTGGGAAAGATGATTTCATAACATATGGGAGAGCCAAATTTCAGCGATTTAAACTGATGGAGATGGTACTCTGTTCCAGGAGCGATTTCTCCTATGGCATGAGTCATTTTTTCGATGAAGGAGAATATTTCTTTATAAGGGGTGTATTCCCCAAAAGGAACAAGATGTATTTTATAGTATTGGCTTGCAGATAGGTCCGGGCTGAGACACAGCGCTGTGTTGTGGTAGTTCACGTCTCCTGGAGAACCGGTTTTCTCGTTCGTTCCGAGAAGAAGAGAGCTGTCTGTTTCTTGAACGAATCGGTTGAGTTGTTCCGTGAAGTCTGGAAAGTAACTGGTTGAACAGCTAAAGCAGAGAGGAACCGAGAATTCAGGCCAGATGATAAGCTGGGCTCCTTCCTCATGGGCACGCCAGCTCAATTCGATGTGCTGGTTGAAAAGGTCCCAGATTTCCTGGGAGGTGACTTGATTCCAGTAGATGTCCGAAGAGACATTTCCCTGGATGACCGAGGCAGTGAAGGAGTCTTCAGTGGGGGCGACTTTCTTCAAGCTGAGAAATCCCCCCAGATGGATGACCAACACGAGGCCCAGTACAGAGAAAAAAGGCGCTTTTTCCCGGTGTTTCATCGAGTAGATAAAAAGACTCTGGAAGAGCACCAGCACGAAAGAGAGCCCGTAGACTCCTGTTATCGAAGCCAGCTGGATGAACCAGATGTTTGAGTGCTGGGTGGATCCGATGAGTCCCCAGGGAAATCCTGTTATACAATAGGTGAGGATGTATTCTAAGGCAATCCAGAGAATGGGAGCTAAGAAAAAGACCAACCTGGGAAAGGTTTGGGAGATCTTCGTCCAGAGGAGGCAGAAAAAAGCCCAGTAGAGAGCCAGATAGAGCACAAATATTATGTAAATAATGATGCTAATCCCGATGGAGAGGCCCCCATAATGAGCGGGAACAGAGGGAATCCAGTAGATCAGGATTGCGTTGTATGAAATTCCAGCGATGAGACCCAGCAAAAAAGATTGGGCGGGTGTTTTTTTCATGATGATAAAGAAAAGAGGAATGAGAGAGATCCAGGCGAAGAAGGAGAGGCCGAACTTAGGGGCTGATAAAGCTGTGAGGACACCACTCGCAATGGCAAGCCCGATTTCGATTGTTCTGTCTTTCAAAATAGAGACTCCCGAGTTAAATACCATTCCTTGGATTTTTCACAGAGGGAGAGCGGCTCAACTTCCAGGGGCTTAGCTTCTGATTATGAAGTAGTCAATCTGACGAGTTGACTCTGATCGCAGTTGATTGAGGACTTCCTCGGCTTTTTCCCGTGTTTCGTACCCTCCAATCCTCACTCGGAAAACCGGTTTTCTATCTGACGGGAAGGGTTCGAAGACAAGAGCTGGATAGCCTCTTTTCTTGAATTCTTCTGCAAAAGAAGTGGCGGCCTCTCTGTTGTTCAAGGCGGCGACTTGAATATAATAAAGGCTGCGTTGAATGACAGGTTCTTTCTTCTGAGTTTTTTCCTTCAACCTCTGGTGAGATGCAATTTCTTCTTTGATTGAATCTTTCGACTTCTGAACAGGTTCAGTAGGTTTTTTTTCGGCTTGCTGGAGTTCGCCTGAAGTCGCCAAATCCGATTCTTTGACGAGCTGGGCTTGTTTCTTGCCAACGGAGACTCCTAAGAGAAAAATGACTACGCCAAGGGCTAGAATCACGATGAAGATAACAGCAAGCTGTGCGCTGGAAAGCTGTATTTCTCTGTAATCTTTATTAGCCACGGCTTATTTTTTATTCTCCTTTCTTTCCAGGGAAAAAGGCTCTGAGCATTTCAATCGGAACGGGGAAGACAATGGTCGAATTTTTTTCCGTCGCCACTTCAGTGAGCGTGCCTAAGAATCTGAGTTGTAGGGCCTGGGGGTTTTTCGATATGATATCCGCGGCTTTGGTGAGCTGTCCGGCGGCTTGGAATTCTCCATCGGCGTGAATGATTTTCGCTCTTTTTTCTCTCTCGGCTTCAGCCTGTTTGGCAATGGCTCTGACCATATTCTCCGGGAGGTCAACATGCTTCATCTCCACTAACTGAACCTTAATGCCCCACGGATCTGTGTGTTTATCGATGATTTCCTGGAGTTGCGCGTTGAGTTTTTCTCTCTCTGAAAGCAGCTCATCCAGTTCAACCTCTCCGAGTACACTCCTTAGAGTTGTCTGGGCGAGTTGGGAGGTGGCAAACAGGTAATCCTGGACTTCGACAATCGCTCTTTGTGGATCCATGACCCTGAAATAAACAACAGCGTTGACCTTTACTGAAACATTGTCTTTGGTAATAACATCTTGAGGGGGGATGTCCATGACGACTATTCGGAGGCTCACTCTGACCATACGATCGATTGGCGGGAACACAAAGATAAGACCGGGTCCCTTTGGCTTGGAAAGGACTCTTCCTAACCGGAAAATGACTCCCCGTTCGTATTCCCTCAAAATTTTAATCGCATTCAACAGATAGAGAACGAAGAGGGATATGATGATCCCTACAAAAGCTTGCATTTTTTTACCTCCTTAGTTTAGGATTTGTCTTTATAATTAATTTTTTGTTGCCTGAAATTCCTCTGCTTCCATATATCGCGTTTCAAAAGAACTTCGCAGTGTGTGAAGATCCTTCTTTGCTTTCACACACAAGAATGATTTCCAAGTCGTGTTTGTCTTTTTCAGGATTTGGTCACTTTCAGCATCAGGTTCTTCTTGACCTCAAGGACCTTAACCTTGGTGCCTTTCGGAATATCTTCATCAGCTTCTGCATTCCATAACTCGCCGTGGACAAAGACTTTCCCTTCTGGTTTGAGAGCGCTCTGCACCACTCCAATCTCTCCCACCAGGCCTTCTTTTCCAGTGTGGACTCTATTCAAATGCGCTCGGATAGCGATATAAATCAAAAAGATAAAGATCAAGGATAAGCCCACAGCCATGGGAATGATAAATTTTAAGCTGGGGCGCAATTCCGGAATCGGAGCCGGTATGAGCATGATTGACCCAATGACCATTGCAGCTATCCCTCCTACTGTTAAAATTCCGTAACTCTGGATTTTTATCTCAAGAATGAATAATCCGATGGCGAGCAGGATCAGCAGCAAACCCACATAATTAATCGGCAGGATCTGGAAAGAAAAGATGGCCAAGAGCAGGAAGATTCCTCCCAGGACACCAGGGAGAATGGAACCCGGGTTCGAAAATTCGAAGTACAGGCCAAGCAAACCCAGCATCAAAAGTATATAAGCCAGGTTGGGGTTGGAGATCGTGATCAGGAACTTCTGTCTGGCCGACATCGGGATATCGATGATCTCTTCATCTTTGAGCTCAAGAATTTCTTCTTCGTCGGTGAATCTCTTGAGGCGTTTGCCGTCGAAGAATTCGATGATTTCCTGTTCATTTTTAGCGATTAAGTCGATCAGGTTGCCTTCCAACGCTTCCTTCTCAGTGTAAGACGAACTTTTCCTGACTGCGTCTTCGGATAGTCGAGTGTTCCGTCCTCTTTTTTCCGCGAGTGATTTGATGTAAGCCGCGGCATCCTGAGTGACTTTATCTTCCATTGTCTCGTCCATGGCCTGTCCTGTGATGGATACCCCGACTGGATGCGCCGCACCCGTGCTTGTTCCAGGAGCCATCACGAATATATCGCAGGCAATGGAGATAAAAAATCCGGCTGAAGCGGCTCGGCCACCGCTGGGACTGACATACGCGGCCACAGGTGTTTTCGAACTCAAGATTCTCTCGATGATTTCTCTCATCGATGAATCCAAACCCCCTGGAGTATTCAGGGAGATGATGACCAAGCTGGCGTTTTCTCTCTCAGCCCTGTCGATGGTGTCTATGATGTATTCTGAGGTTATGGGATGGATGGGAGCGTCCACCGTAATCTTTAGGATAGAAGAGTCGCTTACTGCAGGAAAGACTATAAGTATGAGGAGAATAGACAGTCCCTTTTTCATTTCGGTTTTAATTATATGTTCAGGTTAAAAACAAGTCAATATGTCTTTCTCTGTCTATCCTTTAATTTAAGTAAAGATAAAGTTATTGGAGTGATATTAATAAGCGGAAAATTAGATTTTTGCGTAGAATTTTAGATAATAATTCATCCAAAAATCCAAACGTTTTTCGGTTGTGCTGAATGAATTTTTATTCTGGCGCTCTGTTTGGGGATGGATAATTGTGCATAAACTTGGAAAATCCAATAGATTTCTGTGTGCTGACGCGGGAGGGCACAATGACATATTTAGAATAAAATTAATAATTTAACTTGACTTTTTATCTTGAATAAATTATTTATAATTAGTTCATTAGCCACAAGGAGACTTCGATGATTAAGAATGATATTGCCCTCTCAATCGAGAAGAAATCCGAATTCAATCGGGCAAAATCATTGTTAATAGTTGAGGCTATCCTCTCAGCGCTTAAAGAAGCCATGGCAAATGATGAGAAGATCGAAATAAGGGGTTTTTCGAGCTTTAAGGTTGTGAGGAAGAAGACCGGTTTTGGCAGAGATATTCGGCGGAAAAGACAAATCAAAATCAAGAAAGGAAAAAGAATTAAATTTAAACCTGGTCAGGATTTAAAGAATATTTCATAGGCTAAAGTTGACTCAGTTCACGAAGAGAAGAAGTGGTTGCCACTCCTGCCTTTGATTCATCCTCCCTTTTAACGTTCCACAAGAGCCATGAGTAAATACAAAATTAAGCCTCTCTCGCCCGGTGGCCTCAAGACTTTTCCGATTCACTCGAGAAAGAGCAAAGTGGGCATAAAAAATTTCGCGCAAACTCTGCCTGCAGATAAAACTTTTTCTCAATTCATCCGAAGCCTTCCAGATATTCTTGCAGGGAAGGATTTTAAAGAATTTATATCTTTAATGGGGCACGCGAAGAAAAAGAATAGCACTATTATTGCGGCTCTAGGAGCTCATGTGATCAAGGTCGGTTTGAATCCTGTCTTAATTGACTTGATGAAGGAAGGATGGATCACAGCTTTGGCATTGAACGGCGCTGGAATCATCCACGATTTCGAAGTGGCATTCTCTGGACAAACATCGGAGAATGTAGAGCTTCAGATTAAAAACGGAAAGTTCGGGATGGCAGAGGAAACGGCTGATATTTTGAATGAGGCGATGAATTCAGGAGAGGAAAAAGGGCTTGGCTTAGGTGAAGCATCGGGCGAGATGCTTTCGAATTCTGATTTTCCCTACAAGCATATGAGTCTACTGGCTTCGGCATATGACCTGAATATTCCTGTCACCGTCCACGTCGCAATCGGGACGGACACAATTCATTTCCATCCAAAAACAAAGGGTGATGTTTTGGGAACACTCTCTCTCAAAGATTTTTTTCTTTTCTGTGCTTTAGTTGGAAAGCTTGAAGGGGGAGGCGTTTTCATGAATATCGGTTCAGCGGTGATTCTACCGGAAGTTTTTCTCAAGGCTTTGTCTTTTGTCAGGAACAAAGGGACGCGTCTTGAGGATTTCACTACCGCTGTTTTTGATTTCATCCTTCATTACAGGCCTCATCAAAATGTAGTGAAGAGACCCCATGGAAACAAAGGAAAAGGATTCTATTTCATCGGCCATCATGAGCTTCTCATCCCACTCCTGGCCGCTTCATTAAAGGGGTCGCGTCTTAACATTTAACATTTCCAATTTCTTCGATTCTTCTTAGATTTTTCATCCGTAAAAACAGAAGTGCTTTTTACTATAATTCAATTAAGAAATGATGAAATTTTCTTCTTATTAAGAAATGTTAAATATTAAGACGCGACCCCTTTCACGACCCCTTTCACGACCCCGTTTTCATTTCGTGGTCGATCACAAGATTCCTGTAAATCCGTTCAGTTTGCTCCACCGTACTCTGAATCGTTTCAGAAGTATCGATTATGTAATCTGCATGTTTTAGTTTTTCCTCTGGCGTCAGTTGGCTTTTTAATTTTTTAAGGACTTCTTTTCGACTGATCCGGTCTCTTTCCATTAATCTGTTTATTTGAATATCTCTTGGGCAATAAACAACAATGATTTTATCAAAAAAGTCTGTAAAGCCGGCCTCTATAGTCAATGCCGCTTCAGAAACAAAGATATTGGTGCTTCCTTCTTCTTCAAGCTTCTTTATCGTCTCTTTTTTCTTTTTTAACACGAGGGGATGGATGAGTTCGTTCAAAAAGGCCTGTTCTTTCTTATCTGAGAAAACGATTTTTCCCAATCGAGAGCGATTAATTGTTTTATCTTTGTTCAAGATTTTTTCGCCGAAATGGTCAACAGCCTTCTTCCAAGCAGGCTTTTCTGGTTCTATGAGCTCATGAGCGATTCTATCCGCGCGGTGGATATAACAACCCAACTCTTCTAGGATATCGGCAACCACGGATTTTCCTGTGGCGATTCCGCCCGTCAAAGCAACAATTAACATGGGTGTAATTCCGATACTATTGTATAGAAAAACGAAGCGTCAATCAAAGAGGGAAAGGGAACAACAAAGAAAATTGAGGATGTTGAGATAATGTCATTCGTCGCTGGAAGGATTGAAATCAGTGCAATGTATCTTTTCTCTAAATTCGACTCTTAGTCTTCAGGTATGATTGAGTATTTTTTTTCAAAGCGAAGTGCAACGCCTTGTTTTTTCTCTTTAGTATCGAGCTCTTCCAGGCGAACAGTGAGTCCTCCGATACAAAGCTTAAACTTTTTTTTCCTTCCGCCCAGTTCTTTAGGCATGTCAATGACCAGGTTTAGCTTTGAGCCGATGACGACACCTGAATCCAGACAGAAGTAGACTCCGCTCGAGCTGATATTTTCGATTTTTGTTTTTTCTGCAAATTTTCTCCCACCGGGAAGTTTTCCTTCGATTTTCGCTGGAAGAGGGAGATCTAGCCGCCATTCTCTTCGACGGTTCACTTTTAATGGGGAAAGCCCTGATTTTTTTTTCGGCGCTTTTTTGGAGGTCGTTTTCTTCGATGCTGCGGTTTTTGTCATAGTTTCCTCTTAATTTCCTATATTCGGTCAAAACAGGGCAGAGTTGATGGCGTATAGTGCGAGCTGAAGTCTGCTGTGTGTGTTGAGTTTAGCGTATATGCTTTTTATGTGGGAACGAACCGTATTCTTACTGATGAAAAGAGACTCGGCAATCTCGTCATTGCTTTTTCCTTGGCCAATGAGCCGGAGCACCTGAAATTCTGTTGGAGTCAACTGGTCAAGTGTTTTCTCTTTCAGGTCTCTTCCAACCACCGAAATGATCCGGTCCATGATGCTGCTCATTTTATCACGTGGAAGCCAGATATCACCCTTATGGATGATGCGTATGGCATCCGACAGCTGGTCTGATGGATCATTCAAATCAAAATACCCCCTCACTCCTGCATTCATCAGACCGACGACTTCTTCGTGAGAGGGGATATTTCCGAGGAGAAGCAGTTGAGATTTTGTTTTGGTTGATGAAATTTCAATTATGGCTTTACAGATTTCTCGGATGTTGGGCAAGGGTTCAGAATTGGCAAAAACGATGACATTGGGCCTGAGATTTTTGATGGATTCGATGAAAGAGTCAATTGTGCTCTTTTCGATATTCACGACTTCAATATCAGAAGCTCTATCCAGTATTTTTAAAATGCCCGAAAGGATGAGGTCGGATGTGCAGTAGAGAAGAGTGCTGATTGTTTTCTCTTCTGGAGCTTTAGGGGCTATTTTTTTCGGGGTGGATTTTTTTTG
>JASFPJ010000083.1:0-11450 GCA_050116035.1 Candidatus Aminicenantota bacterium
TTTTGAAATCACGATTTTTTAAAGATAGAGAGATGGTGGCATTTTGAATGGGATTTTGATTGCTATCTGAAACCAAGCCCCAGAGGCTTCCAAAATCCTCAGCTCCTGCATAAGGAGTAAACGACCATAGAAAGACAATTAGAATCAAAAGGACAGAGAATTTATGAAAGCAGGATTCTTTCAATTCACTCGTTCTCCTGTTTTGAATTCTCATTATTTTTTACTGATTTGATTCAGACTGTCAACAGAAAAGAAAAGAGCAGGCCACTTTTTCGGAATTATTTTTATTATTTATTCCTGAATTGAGTTTAAAATGAGAAAAGAGAAAAGTATAATAATGCCATCCTTGGACTTTCCGGCTATTTAACCTGAACTGTTCATAAAATATGCCGACACTATAAATTGTGAATAGTTCCGGAGATTCATTAGCAAATAGATTGCTTCGGAAGAAGATTTTCTATAAAAATAGAGTGAGATCATTTTCTGAATTTTTAAGAGAGAGGAAAAATGGATAAGAAGTGGGATTTAATCATAATCGGAGGGGGCCCTGGAGGATACGTTGCGGCAATCAGAGGGGCCCAGCTGAAGAAGAAGGTTCTCTTGATTGAAAGGCATAAAATAGGGGGGACATGCATGAATTATGGATGCATTCCTGCCAAATATCTTCTGCATCAGACTAAAATCTATAAAGAACTTAAATCCAACAGAAATCTGGAAGGGCCTTTAGAAGACATCAAATGCAACTGGAAAAGAGTCCAACAAGAAAAAAGCAGAGCTGTGGAAAGATTGGTCAAAGGATTAGAGTTCCTTCTGCAAAAAAATGGCGTAGAAATAATCAACGGAACGGGGCTCATTAAAGATGGCAATCAGGTGTCAGTCATATCAGAGGGGGAAGATGAGCAGGTCCTTGACGCCGAGAAAATTATCCTCGCTACAGGGAGTCGGCCGGCAGAACTTCCATTCCTAAAACCCAATGGAAAGGAAATTGTGACTTCTCGAGAAGCGCTTGAATTCGAAGACATTCCTCAAAGGATGATAGTCATAGGTGCGGGCGCAATCGGATTAGAAATGGGAACGATTTACCAGAGGCTTGGCTCAGAGGTCTCAATTCTGGAAATCCTGCCCACCGTGATGCCCGGTAACGATAAGGAAATAGTGAAACGTCTGGAGCGGATTCTGAAAGCTCAGGGACTCCATGTGTATACACAAATGAAAATTGAGTCCGGTCAAATCAATGATGGAAAAGTATTGATTAAAGGAATGTGCATGGAATCACAATCTCCTTTTGAGTTTGAAGCGGAAAAAGTGCTGTTAGCCGTGGGCAGAACTCCCAACTCAGAGGGATTGGCTGTGAAAGATGTTGGACTTTCATTGGATGATAATGGATGGGTTCGTGTCAATCCTCAGCTCGAAACAAGTATTTCAGATGTCTATGCCATAGGCGATTTAATCGGGAGGAAACTTCTCGCGCACAAAGCGTCTCATGAAGGTTTGGTTGCAGTCGAGAATACAGCTGGAAAAAACAAAGAGATGCGTTATGAGGCACTGCCGATGGCTGTATACACTGACCCGGAACTTTCATCAGTGGGTTTAACCGAAGAAGAAGCCATAGAGAAGGGGATGAAGATACAGACAGGCCTTTTTTCTCTTCAAGCCAATGGCCGAGCGCTCACATTAGGAAGACAGGAGGGAATGGTCAAGATAATAGCGGATGAGAGAGATCTGGTTGTCGGCGCTCATGTTCTCGCTCCGAATGCGAGTGAATTCATCTCTGAAATCATCCTGGCCATGAACAAGGGATTGAAAGTTCAAGATATGGCTTCTTCAATTCACATCCACCCCACTTTATCCGAAGCGGTTATGGAAGCCGCCTTGAAAGTCAAGAATGAGGCCATTCATATCCTGAACATGTAGGGGCAAGGATTCTTCACTAACGCCTTGTTTTCCGCGGTATAAGCGTGGTGAGCCGAGTCAAATTTCCAACTTGAATGCCAAAAAATCGATGTCTGATCCCTTATTTAAAAAAAAATTTCAAAATGTTTGCAAATTTAAAATTATTTTTATAAAATTTATGCCTTTATTTTACGGAAGCTCATGATAGAACTTTTCCTTGTTTTCCTCGTTTTTGGTTTCCTGGGAGTCGTTTTGATTTTAATGAACAAGTTCCTGGGACCGACGAAAACCAATCCCGCAAAGGAAAGCCCTTTTGAATGTGGGAGCCCTTATCTTCAGGAAGGCATCAATCCTGTGCCGATTAAGTTTTATGTCGTTGCTTTTCTTTTTCTTCTTTTCGACATCGAGGTGGTCTTTTTCTTCCCGTGGGCACTCGTGTTTAAAGAAATGGGGACCACAGCTTTAATTATCATGTTTGCTTACATGGTGATCATCGTGCTGGGTTTTGTCTATGCCTGGAAAAAGGGCGCTTTCCAGTGGGAATGAAGCTTATTGCGTAATCTGAAGTAAAGAAAGACGAACATGGAAGGAAACTTCATAACTACAAAATTCAATCATATTCTCGGATGGGCCCGGAAATTTTCCCTTTTTCATTATCCCTTTGTGACAGCCTGCTGTGGAATGGAATACATGTCTGCGGCCTGCGCGCATTTTGATTTAGATCGATTTGGGGCCGGGTGGACAAGGTTTTCTCCTCGTCAATCCGATATGATGCTCGTTGTGGGGACAATATCCCAGAAGGAGGCTCCCATTCTACGCACGGTCTATGAGCAAATGACAGAGCCCAAATTTGTCATTGCCTTCGGGACGTGTGCTGTGAGCGGAGGAATTTATGACAATTATGCCGTTGTTCAAGGCATTGACCAAGTCATCCCGGTGGACGTTTACATTCCCGGATGCCCGCCCCGACCTGAGACAGTTTTGGATGCATTAATCAAACTGCAGGAAAAGATTCAAAACCAAGAGCAAGATTGGAAATGGAAAAAAAGAAAATAGTCGAGGAACTCAAACAAAAATTCCCTGAGAAGATCAAGGAGACTTCGTCTGATTTCGGGGATGACACTGTGATTATAGACAGGGATTTCCTTGGCGAACTTGTTCATTTCCTGAGACAGGAACCCTATGAATACACAATGCTTCTCGACATCACCTGTGTGGACTATCTTGGTCGTGAGCCGCGATTCGAGATGGTCTATCATTTGCTTTCTCTTGCAGAGAAGCATCGTTTAAGAATAAAAGTTCCTCTTTCAGAAAAAAATCTTTCAATCGAGTCTTTGGCTTCCATCTGGAAGAATGCCAACTGGCTGGAAAGAGAGATTTATGACATGTTTGGAGTTCGTTTTTACGGTCATCCGGACTTGAGACGACTCTTCATGTATGACGGATTCGAGGGCTATCCGTTGCGCAAGGATTATCCGTTGCGCAAGCGCCAGCCGCGTATCCCACTGAGAAAGTAAGATGTCGACGAGAATCCAGAGAGAAGCGAAAAAAGACAGCCTCTTGATCAACATGGGCCCTTCTCATCCTGCGATGCACGGCACTATCCGTATCATGGTTGAGCTGGATGGCGAACGGATCCTTAATTCTGAAGTGGAAGTCGGATATTTGCACAGGGGATTCGAGAAAACCTGTGAGAATAAAACGTACTTTAACCTCCTTCCATACACCGACCGGATGAATTATGTTTCTCCGCTGATCAATAACCTGGGCTACGCGATGACGATGGAGAAGATGCTGGGGGTTGAAGTCCCTGAAAAAGCGCAGTTCATTCGGGTCATCCTGAGCGAGCTTTCCCGCATCTCTGACCATCTTACCTGCATCGCAGCGATGGCCATGGAATGCGGAGCCTTCACAATTCTCTTGTACAAAATGAAAGCGCGTGAGTTCATCTGGGATGTCATCGAACAGACAACCGGAGCCCGGATGACGACTTCTCATATCCGGATCGGGGGAGTCCGGTCAGACCTCCATCCTGGCTATGAAGAGGCTCTGAATAAAGCAATCGTAGAGACAAGAAAGGTCCTCAAAGATGTGAGCGGCCTCCTGGATAAGAATAAAATTTTCCTGGACCGGACCAGAGATATCGCTGTCGTCACCCCAGAGACGGCTATCAACTATGGTTGGACTGGACCCTGCCTGCGCTCCACCGGGGTTTACTTCGATGTCCGAAAAACATTTCCCTATTGTGTTTATGACCAGATGGATTTCGAGGTTCCTCTCGGTGAAAGAGGAGATAATTATGATCGCTACATGGTCCGGATGAAAGAAATGGAACAGAGTCTCCGGATTATCGAACAGGCCATGGAGAAAATACCTAAATCAGCAGCCAGAACCATGGCCAAAGGAATGGAACCTGCAGAAGCGATAAAAATGTCGAGAGAGAAGAGGGTAGAAAAAAAGATAATCCTTTCACCCAACTTAGAAGGCTCGGAAAAAGACAAGTATCAAGATATACTCACCAAGAACACAAAGGTCGTCGTGCCTCCCAAAGAAGACACGTACACCTCCATAGAAGGGCTCATCAGCCATTTCAAACTCTTTATGGATGAACATGGTATCAGGCCTCCAAAAGGAGAAGTGTATTTCGCTGTAGAAGGTGGAAATGGTGAGCTGGGGTATTACATCGTTTCAGACGGAACGGATAAGCCTTACCGTCTGCATGTGAGAGCTCCGTGTTTTCATGTGATGGCCTCTCTAGAAGAGATGATCCATGGACATTATGTCGCGGATGTCATTCCTACCTTTGGCTCTGTGAATATGATCGGTGGAGAGATGGATAGATGAATCCTGGATTCCCTGAGAAGACACGAAAAAAAATCGATAAGATAGTCGCTCGCTACCCTCAGAAAGAAGCCGCCATCCTTCCATTGCTCCATATCGCACAGCAGGAATTCGGCTACATCTCCACAGATGCAGAAAAACTAATCGCTGATATCCTGGGAATAAAACCTATCCATGTGAGAGAAGTCGTGACCTTCTACAGCATGCTGAACAGAGAACCCATCGGAAAATACTCTATCCAGGTCTGCTCCAACTTAAGCTGCACACTTCTCGGATCCGAGAAGTTGATCGATTATTTAAAAGAAAAACTGGGGATTGAGCCAGGGCAGACAACAAAAGATAAAAAATTCAGCCTGTCTCTGGTTGAGTGTCTGGGGGCCTGCGAACAGGCTCCCTGCATGATGGTGAATTTTGATTACTACGGGAATCTGGATAAGAAAAAGATCGATAAAATCTTGGATGGTTTGGAATAGAGAAATGGCTGAAAAAGTCTTGACCCAACACTTCGGCTTGAAAAACTTCTTCAAGATTGATGAGTACGTGAAGAAGGGAGGATACGAAGCTGTTGGAAAAGCCATGAAGATGAAGCCCGATGAGATTTTAGAAGAAGTGAAGAAAGCGAACCTCAGGGGCCGAGGCGGCGCAGGATTTCCCGCAGGAGTCAAGTGGGGATTCGTTCCCAAGGTGGATAAGCCGAAATACCTGTGCGTGAATGCCGATGAAGGAGAGCCCGGGACTTTTAAAGACCGCTACATCATGAGCCATAATCCCCATATGCTTCTTGAAGGGATCATCATCACTTCCTTTTGCGTCGACATTCACACTGCATTCATATACATCCGAGGTGAATACGAAGCCATAGCTCTCAGGCTCGAAGAGGCCATCACCGATGCGTACGATAAAGGATTTCTGGGCAAAAACATCCTGAACAGTGGGTTTGCCCTGGATGTGTTTGTCCACCGCGGTGCAGGAGCTTATATCTGTGGCGAGGAAACAGCCCTCCTGGAGTCGCTGGAGGGAAAGCGGGGGAATCCGCGGCTTAAGCCTCCCTTTCCCGCTTCTGTGGGTCTTTTCCAGTGCCCCACAGTCATTAACAATGTGGAAACCATATCCAATGTCCCTCAGATCATACTCAACGGAGCTGATTGGTTTATTAAAAAAGGGCTGCCCAAGGATGGGGGCACAAGAATTTTTGGCGTCAGCGGTATGGTTGAGAAGCCGGGAATTTATGAGCTTCCTATCGGTACAAGCCTGAAAGACATCATAAATAAGTATGCTGGTGGTGTGAAAAAAGGAAAAAAACTGAAGGCTGTTATTCCCGGAGGAATGTCTGCTCCTGTTCTAAAAGCTGATGAGATAGACATCCCGATGGATTTTGATTCTCTGGTGGATGCCGAATCCATGCTGGGATCGGCCGCCATCATTGTTATCGATACCGGAACATCCATGCTGGATGTCCTGAAGGCTGTCACTAAATTCTATTCTCATGAGTCCTGCGGGCAGTGCACCCCGTGCCGAATCGGAACCTCCTGGATCAATAAGATCGTCAAACGGATAGCCGAGGGGAAAGGAAGCAAAAAAGATTTCGATGAAATCGTGCGGCTGGCATCAAACATCCTGGGGAATACTCTCTGTCCCTTGGGTGATGCGGCCGCCATGCCCATCCTTTCCATAACAAAAAAATTCAGGAAGGAGCTGGAATCTCGTCTCAAGGCCCAATGACAGAAAAGAATGAGCCAAATGGTAAAGATATTCATAGATGAAAAACCTGTAGAGGTTGAAGAAGGCACCACTATTCTCAAGGCTGCCGAAAAAGAGGGGATATCCATCCCCCACCTGTGCTACCATTCTGCCTTTCCACCTGAAGGCAGTTGCCGCATGTGCTTGGTGGAGATCGAGGGATTGCCCAAGCTGGAATTGGCCTGTTCGACTCAGGTCCGGGATGGAATGAAGGTCTTCACGAAAAGTGAGAAAGTCGTTGAGGCCAGGAAAGGGGTTCTGGAGTTCCTGCTGGCTGAACACCCTCTCGATTGTCCCATTTGCGATAAGGCCGGTGACTGCAAGCTCCAGGATTATTACGATGAATACGGACTCTTTGAAAGCCATTTCAGAGAGAATAAAGAGAAAAGAGAGAAGAAGGATGCGATCGGAAAGTCCCTCATCCATGATGAGGAAAGATGCATCCTCTGTCGACGTTGTGTTCGATTTTTGCGTGAGGTGACCAAAACTCAGGAGCTGGGCGTGTTTGAAAGAGGCATCCACTCCAGAGTGAACATTTACGACCTCGCTCCTGTCGATAACAACTATTCAGGCAATCTCGCTCAGCTCTGTCCAGTCGGAGCCATTACCGATAAGGATTTCAGGTTTAAGACTAGAAGCTGGTTTTTAAAAAGCGGAGAGTCGATTTGCCCTTTATGCAGCCGCGGATGCAACATCACCATCGAGTACCATCCGGGTCATTACCGTTTTAATGTTCCCAAGAAAGTCTATCGAATAAATTCCCGAGAAAATCAAGAGGTGAATGGCTTCTGGATATGCGACCTGGGACGTTACGGGTATTCATATTTGAATGAAAACCGGCAGGAGAGAATTGCTTTACCGAATAAGAAAATGAGTATAGAGCCAACCTGGGTAAGCCTCAGGGCTTTTGTCGCGGAGAAGCTGAGCCAGTTGAATTCAACAGGGAAGATGTCTCAGATGGTGCTCGTCCTGAACACATGGCTTTCTAACGAGGAACTTTTCCTTCTGCATAAGATATTCAGGAGCGATCTCAATGTGGAGAAGATATTCTTTGTCGATCCTCCCCAGGCTGAGTCCGATGACTTTTTACTCACTCCGGAGCGAAGCCCGAACAGAAGAGGAGCGCAGGAGATCGGTTTCGATATCAAGCCGGTGTCTTTGAAGGCTCTGGCCGCTAAGACAGACTTTCTGCTTGTGTTCGGGTCATTTATTTCTGAGCATTTCGCATCATCAGAATTAAAGGATGCCCTGAAAAACACAGAAACCAAGATCCTCTTCACATCGCATGTGAATGAGTTGAATTCTTCATTCGATATCGTCTTCCCAACAGCTTTGATCGCGGAGAAGGGAGGATCCCTGACTAATGTGGACGGAATAGTTCAAGAATTTTCCCCGGTCTTCGAATCGCCCGATGATAGCCTCGCCGAGTGGCGGATACTCATTGACTTGGGCCAAGCGCTGGGAATAAATTCTTCCTTTTACAAAGAATTCACCACTCCTGAGGCAGTATCGAATAAAATGAAAGAGGAAATACCTTTTTTTAGAGAAGAAAAGTGATTGAAGTGTTGATTGTTTTCGTCAAGATTGTGTGTGCATTAGCCTGGTTTCTCCTTTTGACACTCTATTTGACCTGGTTGGAGAGAAAAGAGAGCGCAGTCATCCAGGATAGGATCGGAGCGAACAGGGCCTCGATTTTCGGGATTCGTATTATCGGGCTTTTCCAGCCTTTTGCTGATGCGATAAAGATGATATTCAAAGAAGACTTTGTGCCCGCTTTCTCTCGGAAATTCCTCCACACTATAGCGCCCTTTATCTCTTTCTTTTTTGTGGCCATCACTATATCCGCTATTCCTTTCGGGGATTCCATCCGGATAGGTGAACGGACCATATCTCTCCAGATACTGGACTTTAATGTTGGTCTTCTGTTTATCCTGGCCATGCTGTCTCTGGGGATTTATGGAATCATACTCAGCGGCTGGTCCTCCAACAACAGGTATACTCTCGTTGGTGGATTAAGGGGAGCGGCTCAGCTCATATCATATGAGGTGGCGCTGGGCTTTTCTCTCATCGGTTTGGTCATGGTCTATCCGTCTCTGAAACTTTCCAGTCTGGTTCACTACCAAGGCGAACTGCTTTTTGGATTCCTCCCCAAATGGGGGATATTCCTTCAGCCACTCGGATTCATCGTGTTTTTATTCGCTGCTCTTGCAGAAACAAAAAGGGCGCCTTTTGACCTTCCGGAAGCCGAATCCGAAATCATCGGATTTTTTACTGAATACGGAGGTTTGAAGTGGGGCCTCTTCATGATGACGGATTTCATGGAAATTATTGTCATCTCGACTCTACTCACAACTCTCTTCTTCGGAGGATGGCAGGTTCCTTGGCTGGCTGCAGATGGATTTCACTGGCCATGGGGAGGGGAGTGGCTCATGGCGCCCTGGGTTGTCACAGTTTTTCAAGTGGCCGCTTTTAACATCAAAGTCTTTTTCTTCTGCTGGCTTCAGATTTTAATACGCTGGACATATCCACGATTCCGTTACGACCAGCTGATGGATTTTGGCTGGAAATTGTTGATTCCGTTAAGCCTGGTGAACATTGTCGGAACAGGCATTGTGATGAGTATAATACGATGATAAAAGCTCTGGGATATTTCATCGAGATTATCAGAGGAATTCTGATCACATCTCGTCATTTCTTCGTGAATATGTTCTTTCACATCTTAAAAGTATTCGGGATAAAGACGAAGAAAAAAGGAGCTGTGACTATCCAGTATCCAGAGCAGAAAAAAGAAATTGCTTCCAGGCACAGAAGCCTGCACAGACTGGTGCCCAAAGAAAACGGCCAGCCAAGATGTGTGGCCTGTATGCTGTGCGCCACCGTCTGCCCTTCTGAATGCATATACATCGAGGCTGCAGAGGACCCCAAGCTGGAGATGCAGAAATACCCATCCAAATTCATCATAGATATTGGTCGCTGCTGTTTCTGTGGCTTCTGTGTGGAGGCTTGTCCTGAAGATGCCATCCGTATGGATACAGGAAATATCGAGCTGGCTGGGTACACGCGTGATGACCTGGTCTATGATCTCGACAAACTTCTTAAATGACAATCAATAAGATTGCCCTCGGGCAGTTTGAGATACACGGCCTGAGAGACGGCTATTTTCACCTGGATGGGGGAGCGATGTTTGGGGTGGTCCCCAAACCTCTCTGGGAAAAAAAGTTTGCAGCCGATGATCAAAACCGCATAAGGCTGGCTCTGAATTCCTTCCTGATAAAAAAAGAAGATACGCTCATCCTGGTAGAGACTGGCATTGGAAGTGATTTGGAATCAAAAATATTCGAATATTATTCTATAGAAAGAGAGCCAGGCCTCGTGAGTTCTCTTCAGAGGCTCGGTCATAAAGTGGAAGATATCAACTTTGTCATCAACACTCATCTTCATTTCGACCACTGCGGAGGAAATACCTATAAAAACGAGAAAGGGGAAGATGCACCCACTTTTCCCAATGCAAAGTACATCATTCAGAAGAAGGAATGGGAATATGCTATGAATCCCAGCGAAAGAGACCAACCGAGCTACCTGAAACAGAATTTTGTGCCTCTGGAAGAGTGCGGTCAGCTCCAGCTTGTGGATGGAGATTCGGAGATAATCGAGGGTGTGCATGTTGTTCTCGTTCCTGGACACACATCCAGCCATCAGTGCGTCAAAGTGAAGTCCGAAAGTCAAATCTTCTTCTTCCTCGGAGACCTGGTTCCTACTTCAGGCCATATCGGTCTCCCGTATATCATGAGTTATGACCTGCTTCCTCAGGTGACTCTACAGAACAAGAAAAAAATCTTTGACCAGGCCATAAATGAAGGCTGGGTACTCGGCTTCAATCACGATCCTGATCATTTTTTCGGCCGAGTCGAAAAAGTTGAAGACAAATACAGATTCAAACCTCTCCATGGGGTCGCGTCTTAACATTTAACATTTCTCAATATTGAAAGAGCTGAAGGGGGCAAGTCTGAGCATTTGTCCATTTTTAATTGAACCTTGATAGAAAATGCTTCTGTCTTCATAGTGTATGAAGCATGGAAGAATCAACGAAGTAGTAAGTGTAAAATGTTAAGACCTGACCCCAATTTTTCGATATATTATAAGAAATGTTAAATGTTAAGACGCGACCCCTACCTTGCAACTGCCCTGCAACCTTGAATATTTCCAGTCTGAGTGTTATAAAGAAATACTGGTCTTAAATTTTTTATTCCACATTTAAAATTACTGTTCGAAAAATGAGTTTGAAAGAATACAAGAAGAGGAGAGATTTCAGCAAGACTCAGGAGCCTTCAGAGTCTAAGAAAAAATCAGATGAGCTATTATATGTCATCCAGCGGCACAAAGCCTCTCATCTCCATTATGATTTACGCCTGGAGGAAGAGGGAGTCTTGAGAAGCTGGGCCATCCCCAAATCGCCTCCTGAGGAAGCGGGAGTCAGAAGACTGGCCGTCCAGACAGAGGACCATCCTTTGGGATACGAGGATTTTGAAGGGATTATCCCTGAGGGAGAATACGGAGCCGGGAAGGTCGAGACCTGGGATAGGGGTAATTATCTTCCTCTTGAAGCTGAACCGGCAAAGAGAATCATCGAGATAAAAGGAAAAAAATTAAAGGGAAAATACGCGTTGATCAAGCTTAAACCGAAGAATCCGGACGATAAAAACTGGCTTTTTTTTAAGCTAAAAAACGATAAATAATCCGAATTTCCAGGATAATTTTCAAGGAAAGGAAAGAAAATGAAAGACGAAGAAAAAATTGCCTGCCATATCTGCAAAAAGGAGATCCCGAAGGCAGCCGCAGTTCATTCAGAAGGACAGGAATACGTGCTCCATTTCTGCAATGTCGAATGCATGGATTACTGGAAAAAAGAAGAGGAAAAGAAGAAGGAGAAGAAATAAGGTCGATCAGTTGGCATTTTCCAGATAAAGAATGCGTCA
>JASFPJ010000084.1:0-11363 GCA_050116035.1 Candidatus Aminicenantota bacterium
GTAAGCCTGATTGAAGCCAAGAAATAAATTCTTCATGATTATACCAAGCAAAGCTTCATATCCCTTTACATATAATCAAATACTAATAATATCTACTGCATAACACCAAAACAGTAATCAACATCATCTAGTTGAGCACTGCTTATCATTTTTTTATCCTTAAAGCATCTCCACCTCATCCCACTCTAAACGAAACTTGTGAATTGACAGTAGAGCATTGAGATTTTAAACTGGGGGAGGCTCAATAAAATGCAGAGATGGAAAATGACAATAAGAATTCTGTTTATTGTTGCCATTCCGTTCTCACTCCTCATTTTCTTCAATGCGTGTGGAGAACAAAAGGCCCATGGGCGAGTAACAATTGAGGAAGCGGACGGAATCACAGTGGTGAAGAATCCCTCAAAGCCGTTGAATCCTGAGATGCAAATCAAATTCGAGGAAGAGCTCACAATAGGAGTCGAAGAAGGAGACGAGAACTACATGTTCGGAAATCAAGTCTTCGTGAATACGGATGATGAGGGAAATATTTATGTGACAGATCAGGATAAAAGAATAGTGAGAAAGTATGACTCTACCGGCAATTTTCTCCGATCAATCGGTCGACTCGGCCAAGGTCCGGGAGAGTTTCAAGATATGAGTGAGGTGAGATTTAATAGTGAAGGAAATATCTATCTCAATGACCTCAAAACTCAAAGACTTTCTTTTTTCAGCAAAGAAGGGAATTTCTTAAAAGGAGTAAAATTCCCCACACTTTTTGAAGGAGTGGTCATAAATTCGAAGGGATATTATATAGCCAGGTCTGTGGATAATGTAGAGTTAGGAAAGGGTAAAAAGTGGGACTATTTTTATGGTTTATTTGATGAGAATTTCAATCTTATAGCCGAATTTATAAGGTTGCCCCAAGAGACATATGCTAAAAAAAATGCAGATTCTATTGCACAAATGATGGCTGATTCGCTAAGTCAAGAGGCATTTCAGCCAATCGTGAATTATATCCTGGATGAGAAAGATTTGATCTATTTTGGATACCCTGAGGATTATGAGATTAAAGTGTATTCATCTGAAGGCAAGCTCAGGAAGATAATCCAACGGGATTTTATGCCTTTAGAAATAAGTAAAAGGCATAAAGAATATTTTAAGGATAGTCAGAGCGAGCTTTTTAATTCTAAAATACCCGCGGACGAAGAAGAAAAAGTTTTTGAGTTAGTCGAATATCCGAAATATCTGCCTGCCTATGAGAAATTTATTTTGATGGAAAATGGCTGGATTTTTGTCGTCGTCGATTCTGTACGAGACGGGTCTACATTAGTTGATATTTTTAATAAGGATGGGGAATACCTGGCTCAATTTGAGACGGATGTGCCAACGGATTGGCTATCCTTCAATAATGGCAAAGCCTATGCAGTGGCCACGATAGATGATTATAATTTCATTAAGCGGTACAATTTTAAAATTATATTTTGATAAGGAATGAAGTTATATAATTTACCTTTGATAAGATTTCAGATTATCAAAATAAATGGTGTTTTATTTTGAGATAGTTCTCTATATAAAAATGGGTGAGCGAGGGGTCTCGAACCCCCAACCTCTGGATCCACAGTCCAGTGCTCTAACCAGTTGAGCTACGCTCACCATAAAAAGGGAGTTCCAAATTTTCGCATCTCTTGGGATTAATGTCAATATGGAGACCAGAAGTTCAGGAGATATCGAGTTATTTTGAAGAGATTTCTATCTCTGGCCTTCGATCAGATCAAGGACATCGGCCTTATCTCGCCATTTCTCCCTGACTTTGACCCATAAATCCAGGAAGACTCGTGTGCCCAGGACTTTCGCCAGTTCCTTGCGGGCCTCGGTGCCGATCGCTTTAATGAGCCGTCCCTGTTTACCGATAACGATTCTCCGGTGGGAGTCTTTCTCGACAAATATAGTGGCCTTGATGTATTTTTTCGGCTCTCTCTTTTCACTCGGTTTTTCAGGAGGAGATTCTTCTTCGTAGTCGTCAATAATATCGATATAGACGGCTGTGACAAACGGGAGTTCCTGTTCGACATGACTGAGGAGTTTCTCCCGGATGATTTCTGAAAAAAGGAATTTATCGGATTGGACAGATATTTCATCGTCCGAGTAGATCTTTTCCGCTTCGGGCAGGAAATCATATATCTTTTCCTCAAAGACATCCACGTTCGTGCCTTTGAGGGCGGAGATGGGGATGATCTCTTTAAAATCCAGGAGGTCTTTGTATTTGTCGATGATGAGGAGGATTTTTTCCTTTTTCACGATATCCACTTTATTGATCAGCAGGATAATCGGCGTGGAGATTTTTTTCAGTGTTTCAATGACAAATTCATCCCCATGGCCAAACTTCAGCGTGGCATCGATGAGCAGATTGACGAGGTCAGCGGTTTCCAGAGATGAGTAGACAAAGTTCATCATCCTCCTGTTCAAGCTGTGGAGAGGTTTATGGATTCCAGGATTGTCGACGAAGATTATCTGCCCTTTCTCAGTTGTTTTAATGCCCAGGATGCTTGTTCGTGTCGTCTGGGGTTTGTCGGAAATGATGGCGACTTTTTGTCCGAGAATAGTGTTGAGAAGAGTGGATTTTCCGACGTTTGGACGTCCGACTAAGGACACGTAACCGACTTTCATTTTGTTACTATTTTACGTTTATTAGGAAAATTATCTCTTTTTATGAGATTGCCACACTTCGTTCGCAATGACAGGCGGTTGAGATTGCCACACTTCGTTCGCAATGACAGGCGGTTGAGATTGCCACACTTCGTTCGCAATGACAGGCGGTTGAGATTGCTACGCTTCACTCGCAATGACAGGCGGTTGAGATTGCTACGCTTCACTCGCAATGACATGCGGTTGAGATTGCCACACTTCGTTCGCAATGACAGGTGGATGAGATTGCAATTTCCATTTCGGTCACTCGCAATGATATATGCTTACTTGCCTTGTCTTTTAAATCTTAAATATTCTTCCTCAGCTTTTTTCGCTCGGCTTCTCTCCCTTGGTCCGTTTTTTGATTCTTAGCTTTTTAATCGTTTTCTGGTCGACTTCCAGAATCTCAAGAGACAGACCTTTCATCTTGACCTTTTCTCCCACTTCAGGCAAGCGACCCAGGTGGTGCGTGATCAGGCCTCCGATCGTGATGTAGCTGTTTTCTGCGAACTCCAGGTCAAAAAGCTCTTCGATCTCTTCGACTTCTGCATCTCCGGATACGATATAATCAGAAGGCCCTCTTTCTATGATCTGAATTTCTTCCCGGTCATACTCATCCTTGATTTCTCCCACGATCTCTTCCACAAGGTCTTCCATGGTGACGAGACCGGAGACACCACCATGTTCGTCCACAACCACAGCCAGCTTCTGTTTCCTCTTCTGGAGTTCATTGAGGAGCTCAGAGACCTTCATGGATTCCGGTACATAGTACACGGGCCGGATAAGCGGTTCGATGGAATCGTTTTTGAACTTGTCGTCTGCGTACTCGAGAAGGTCTTTGGCAATCACGATTCCTTCGATATTGTCCACTCTGTCTTTGTAGACCGGTACACGGGAACGCTTTTCTTTAATCACCAGCTCTCTGAGTTTTTCTATGGTTGTATCGCTGTTGATGGCGGCCATATCCACTCTGGGGGTCATTATTTCCCGGACAACCGTATCCCCGAATTCCACAACGCTTTTCAAGAGTTTACGTTCTTCTGTTTCGATGATTCCTTCTTCTTGAGCTTCCTCGATAAAAGTCTGGATCTCCTCATCCGAGGCTTCCCGGAATTCCTCCTGTTCTTCCTCCGATTCTTTGATTTTCGTTATCAAAAGCAGGGGATAAGCGAGAATACGGGCCAGCCTGTAAGAGGGGAGAAAGAGGCCAAGGATCCTCTTTTTGTTCAGTGCATTGAGAAGCCGGGGCAGTGAATCAAAGAACACAAAATAAATGCCGAGAGAGATCAGGAATAGCCAGAGAGGCCAGAACCTTAACCGGGGGAATATCGTGAAAAGATAGACTAAAAAAGCGAGGAGAAAGATAATCCTCAAGAAACCGACAGCGATCTTGATTTCATCATAGATGTCAAGGATTTTGACACGGTATTTTTTGTCCTTATCCTCAAGGAAGCGGCTGAGTGCAATTTTTGAAAAGGAACTCAATGACAGGTGGAAAAGCGAAAAGAGAAAAGCAGCCAGAAAACTCAGGAAGAATCCGGTCCATATGACAAATTCTACGTCCATATCACTCATCCGATAGAAGATTCTCTATTTTTTCTTCCTCCTCTTCGATTCCTTTGGAGTGCTCATACCCGAGGAGATGAAGAAAACCGTGTATTGTGAGAAGCTCCAGCTCTCTTTCCAGGCCGTGTTCCTCGGAGAAGCACTGCTTGAAAGCCTGGGGGACAGAAATTACGATATCGCCGAGGTAGAATTTCCCATCTGCGCTTTTTTCCCCAATCGGAAAACTCAAGACATCTGTCGGCGCATCCTTTTTCAGGTATTCTTTATTCAGTTTTTTGATGGTTCTGTTATCCACGAACACCAGGGTGATTTCTGGATCGTCCAGATTGTAGCGTGTGGAAAGCTTCTTGAGTAAATCCTTATATTTTCTGGCGTTCAGCCAGTATCTATGCTGTTGATTTATTATTTCTATCATTCGGTTTTTTATTTTTCGAAGCGTTCTTCTTTTTCTTCATTTCAAAGTCAAAACCAGGGTATTCGACCCGGGGGTGGTAGAGTGTGTAAAGTGTTTCGAGAAAGGAAGAGGCGATCGCGCGGAGTTCCTTCAAGGAGAAATCACAGTCGTCGAGCTGGCCATCCTGGAGATAGCTGTTGAAAATCTCATTGATCATTCGTGTCAGGTTGGGGCGCGAGGGAGTTTTTAAGCTCCGGGCCGCGGCTTCGACAGAGTCGGCGAGCAAGATCAGGGCCGCCTCTCTTGTTTTAGGAATGGGACCTGGATACCTGTAGGCTTCTTCTTTGATTTTTTGCATTTCAGGGTCGTATTTTTCTTTGGCTTTCTGGAAGAAGAACCGGACAAGTGAGTTTCCATGGTGTTGCTCGATTATTTCCCTTATGGCAAGAGGAAGCTTCAATTTTTTAGCCAACTCCACTCCTTCCTTGACATGGTTTATGATCACGAGCGTGCTCATGCTGGGTGTGAGGTCTTTATGGATGTCGGGATTGCGAAGTTTATTCTCGATGAAATACTCCGGTCTTTTAATTTTTCCGATGTCGTGGTAGAGTGCGCTGGCTTTAACCAGCATGGGATCCATTTTGATTTCCTCGGCCGCAGATTCTGCAAGCGAGGCGACGAGAAGAGAATGGTGGTAGGAACCTGGCGCTTCTATAGCCATTTGCCTGAAAATCGGGAGCTCTGAGTTCGCGAGCTCAAGGAGCTTTGATTCGGTGAGGAAACCGAAAATGTTTTCAAATACAGGGAGGAACAGGAATGCCAGTGAGGCGCTCAGCACACCTCCGATGAGTCCCATGATGAGCTCACTGGCGAAGACGCCGACAGTCCCCATTTTCTCGGTGATGAGCTTAATAGTAATGATGACAAAGATATTCACCGGAGCAATCAAATGGAGACCTGAGCGGAGGGCAGAGGTCCGGCTTTGGCTTCCGAAATACCTGACTCCATAAATCGCAGCCAGGCTTCCGATGAAGCAGAAGACCATGAGAAAGAAATCCCCTTTGAACATGTAACCCACAAGCAAACTGTTGATGACAGAGTAGAACAGGGCCAGCTGACTGCCGGCGAGAACGGCAAAAAGAAGAGCCCCCAATTGAAAAGGAAACGCATAGGTGTAGGCTTCGGAATGGGATAATAGTGAAAAATTGGTGCTTTCACTGAATGTTAGAGCCAGAAAGGATGAGAGTTTGTAAAAAAGAAGGCTGATGATGAGAGTCACGCCCATCATGATTAGATTTCTCAGGGCAAGCCTGAATTTCAAGATGGATTTCAGGTAATACCAGAGTGTGAGAAGAATAAGGGCAAAGAGAAGAAATGTGCCTGTAAAGTTGGTCAACCAGGTCGGTCGGGCACGAATGTTTTGGTTGATCAATGTGATCTCTTCCAGAATATCGCTTGTGATTTCATCTCCTTTGCGGAGAATGACCTTTCCTTTCTTGATATTGTAGAAAATAGTTTCCTGTCCTTGGCGGGCCAGTTCTTTTTTCTCGTCGGTTCTTATCCGGCTGTATTTGATATTCTCTTTTATGAAGTGATGAGACAGTGCGAGGAGAAGTTTTTTTTCATTTTGAGGAATGTCTAATGGATTGATTTCTTTGGTCAGTTCCTGTTTGCTCTCTTTGATATCCAGGATTTCTTCTGCCTTTACAGTCTCTTCATCGCCAGGACCTTTATAAAGAGTGAAGCCTCTCTCCTGGACTCCTCCCCGTAAAAGACCTTTGGAGGTAACGATCCCTTGAGTGGAAACTCTTGCGATGAGAGTAATCAAATTTTCTTCGATGTTTATATCGAATTTAGACCTGATCAGAGACCTCAAATCTGTATAGGATAGAATCAAGTTATATTTGTCGAGGATTTCCTGCTGGAATTCTTCACTTCTTTGAGCTGTGAGGGGTTCTTCGAGCCATTCTCTTCCAGAGCTGAAAAATTCGCGAATTTCCTCTTCCGTTGTCATGAAAACGTTCGGGTCGAATTCGTAAACTGTGAGCACAGCCTCTTCCGCTTCTTTTCTTCTGTTTTCAGTTTCTTTAGTGTCTTCGATGGTTAAATCTTCAGGAGCGATGATGTCTGAGTCGGCGATCTCTCCTTCTTTGAGGTCTGCAGGGAGAGACTTTGAGGGGAGATAGGCGATAAGATAGGATAGAGCCAGTACGAATACAAAGAGATAGACAAAAGGATTCTGGATGAGCTTTTTCCAGAAATTCGGCTTTATCTGTTCTTCAGGCGGAGGCGTTCCCTTTTTCGGCTTGGGTGCCGCGGATTTCTTATTTTTAAAGAACTTGAACTTGTCAAAGGTTAAGAAGGTCATTTACTTTTTCCGCGCTTTGGCCTCAGCCTTTTGATAGGCCTTTATGATTTTTTGAACTAATGGATGCCTGACTACGTCTCTCTCGCTAAAATGGATAAAAGCGATACCGCTTATTTTAGAGAGAATCTTCATAGAATGCAAAACACCAGATTTACTGGGCTGGGGAAGATCGATCTGGGTGATGTCTGCCGTAACGACCATCTTAGAGTCAAAGCCGGCGCGCGTCAGGATCATTTTCATCTGTTCTTTGGTTGTGTTCTGGGCTTCATCGAGGATGATGAATGAGTTGTTCAGAGTTCTTCCTCTCATGTAGGCTAACGGTGCGATCTCGATGATTCCCCTCTCGATCAACCTGTTCGCCTCTTCTGTCTGAGCAAGGTCAAAGAGTGCATCGTACAGGGGCCGGAGGTAGGGATTGATTTTCTGCTGCATGTCGCCCGGAAGAAAACCAAGTTTTTCTCCAGCCTCCACAGCAGGCCGCGTGAGGATGATGCGGTTGACGATTTTATTCTGGAGGAAAGACAGAGCCATGGCCATCGCCAGATAAGTCTTGCCTGTTCCCGCAGGCCCTATTCCAAAGACCAGGTCATGAGCTTTGATAGTCTGGATGAATTCTTGCTGTTTGAGGCTTTTCGGTGTGACGGATTTACGGGAAAGGCTTAATGGTTCGGTGGGAGAAAAGTCCTCCAGTTGGTGAGGGCCGCCCTCCTCCAGGAGGTCGAGTACGATGTGGAAATCTTCTTCTTTCAGAGTGTATCCCTTTTCCTGGAGATCCTTCATCTTATTGAAGTAGCGTTTGGCGAATTCAACTTTTTTGTCGTCTCCATCGATCATCAGGCTGTCGCCTCGAACGGATAGAGTGATCCCGAGTCTCTTCTCGAGCTTTTTTAAGTTCTTGTCCAGAACTCCAGAAAAAGAGTTATTCCTGAAGTAAGGGTGTACGATTTTTTCCATATTTAAAGGGAGGTGGGGGTTCTTCTGACATCTTCTAAAGCACATAGTTAACATTAAAGGGGAGAATTTGTCAAGCTCACTCAGCAGCGAGAGAGGGATCGCGTCTTAACATTTGACATTTCTCATGTGGGGTCATTGGGATCTGATCCCACTGAATACTGAAGTTATTAAGGCCTGACCCCAACAATACCATCAATACAAAAAAAAATAAAAAAGATTTTGCAAAAACATGTGCTCTTGGTGTAAAGATAGAAAAACGCATGAATGAACAAAATCATTCCTATTTGAAAAATCAAGGAGGAGCCGGGAAATGCCCCTGAGGAGAGGATTCGATAACGAGAAATATTTGGAGGAACAAACCTCTTCTATCCTGGAAAGAGTGCGCACGTTTAATAACAAGCTGTACCTTGAGTTTGGAGGGAAGCTTCTCTTTGATTACCACGCGGCACGCGTGTTACCGGGTTTTGACCCAAACGTGAAGATGAGACTGCTTCAACAGCTCAAGGAAAGGGCTGATATTCTTCTTTGTATTTATGCCGGTGATATTGAGAGAAAAAAAGTGCGAGCTGATTTCGGGATCACTTACGACGTGGATGCTCTCAAGTTGATTGACGACCTCAGAGAATGGGATTTGAATGTTTTAGGTGTAGTCATCACACGGTTCGATAATCAACCTTCCGCGAAGATATTCAAGAATAAACTGGAACGGCGGGACATCAAGGTATTCACGCATCGCTACACTAAAGGGTATCCGTCAGATATAGATGTTATCGTGAGCGATGAAGGCTACGGAGCCAATGAATATATTCCGTCGGATAAGCCTCTTATCGTCATCACAGGACCAGGACCGGGAAGCGGCAAACTGGCCACCTGTCTGTCTCAGCTCTACCATGATTACAAGCAGGGGATAAAGGCAGGATACGCAAAATTCGAAACTTTTCCCATATGGGATTTGCCCTTGAAGCATCCTGTCAATGTCGCTTATGAAGCCGCCACAGCCGATCTTGGAGATTTTAATGTTATTGACTCTTTTCATCTGGAGGCTTATGGGAAGCCTGCCGTCAATTATAACCGTGATGTCGAAGTCTTCCCGGTTTTGAAGAGAGTATTGGAAAAACTCACAGGGGCTGAATCAGTGTATAAATCTCCGACAGATATGGGCGTTAACCGCGCCAGTACTGGCATCATGAATGATGAAGCGGTCAAGGAAGCCGCTAAACAAGAAGTGATCAGAAGATACTTCAGGTATTCTTGTGAGTATGTCATGGGATTCACGGATAAAGACACGGTCCAGAGAGTGGAGCTTCTGATGGAGGAGCTGGATGTCAAATCCGAGCGCAGGAATGTTGTCGAGCCGGCGAGGCAAGCGGCAGAAGAGGCCAAGACGACCAAAAAGGGACACAAAGGGATTTTTTGTGGGGCCGCTATCGAGTTAAAGGACGGTTCTATCATCACGGGGAAAAATTCCCCTCTTATGCACGCGGCTTCCAGCTTGGTTCTGAATGCAGTGAAGGAGCTGGCTGACATCCCAGATCATATTCATATACTGACGCCGGATACCATCGAGTCCATCTCTAACTTGAAAAAGGATATCCTGAATGCCAAGTCTGTCAGCTTGAATTTGGAGGAAACTCTGATCAGTTTAAGTGTCAGCGCGACCTCCAACCCCGCCTCTAAATTAGCGCTCGATAAATTGAAAGAGCTCAAGGACTGTGAAGTTCATCTGACTCATATTCCCACTCCGGGAGACGAGGCTGGTTTGAAAAGACTGGGAGTGAACCTGACAAGCGAGCCAAATTTCTCCACAAAGGATCTCTTCACCGCCTAAAAGGTAAGGGGTCGCATCTTAAGATTTAACATTTCTCGTGTCTTTGTTCCTTTGTTTCCTAGTTGACCATTAGAAAAATTCCCTTCTAATTAAAAAATCCAAAGAAATGTCAAAGAAAGAAGGGAAAAGGCTACTTTTTTGTTTAAGAAGGGGGACAGTCCCTATTCTTTTTAAACCAAGGACTTAAAGGGATAATCCCCACTAAAAAGTAGCCTGTTGTTTAGCTCAGTAATTAAGTAACACTTTTATAAATGATACAGAGGATAAAAGTGTCATTGCGAGTGAAGCGTGGCAATCTCCAAAAGAAAGATTATATTATTACAGGAATGAAGACAGCCTTTTTATGAGATTGCCACGCTGCGCTCGCAATGACATGAAGGCGAGATTGCCGCGTTCTCTCGCATGACGTGAAAGAATGAGATTGCCGCGTTCTCTCGCATGACGTGAAAGAATGAGATTGCCACGCTGCGCTCGCAATGACATCCAAAAAATGCTACCAAATTACTGAGCACGCACACCTGTCCCCTTTTTTCTTGAAAAATAGGGGAGGGTGGTGTATAAATCAAGGTTAAAAGAGTAGAGGGATCAATCCGCTCCATTTTATCAATGGATCCTGCTCCCCATCGCGAAGGAGAAAAACATGGATAAAGAAGAACGTATAGACGTTTCCATCCCGGCTTCTCTGTATAAAAAGATCGAAGAAAAGATCAAAGGAACAGAAGCAGACTCTGTCTCGAGTTATGTTACCAAAGTCATCAAAGAATATCTGGCCAAAGAAGAAGGCGCGTCAGAATCATTGAGCAAAGAGGATGAAGAAAAGGTCAAAGAGAGATTGAAGGCTTTAGGCTATCTGGATTAATGCACAGGATGAGAGGGCATAAACCCAAATAATAATCCATTCATGGAGTCAAAATAATGAAACCGATTTACATTGTTTCTGGACTGCCGCGGTCAGGCACTTCGCTGCTGATGCAGGCTTTACAAGCGGGAGGACTGCCGGTGGCCACAGACGGAAAAAGAAAACCGGATGATGATAATCCCAAAGGATATGTGGAGATTGAAAGCATCATCGACAAACTCAGGGATAATCCTGAGTTTGTGTTCAACTTTGAGGACCAAGTTGTCAAGGTCATTGCCTACGGCCTTCAATACCTCCCTCGAGGGAACTATAAAGTAGTTTATATGGAAAGAGACATAGAGGAGGTTCTGGATTCCATGGAGAAGATGATGGGCAGCACGGACGAGGAGAGGGAAAGCACGAGAGCGGCTTTCATTAAGTTGGACGAAAAAACTAAGGTCAACATCCGCAATAGAGAAGATATGGATGTGTTATTCGTGAATTACAACGAAATTCTTTCAAGCCCTGAAGAACAGCTGGGAAAGGTCCATCACTTTTTTGAGGATAAGGATCTGGATTTAACCAAAATGGTGGAAGCTGTGGATAACACTCTCTACAGGCAAAGACGAGTGAAGGGGCAATAAAACTTAAGGATTCACCTGT
This sequence comes from Candidatus Aminicenantota bacterium, assembly GCA_050116035.1. Taxonomy (GTDB): domain Bacteria; phylum Acidobacteriota; class Aminicenantia; order Aminicenantales; family Aminicenantaceae; genus SOIA01. Next base: position 11,276 of record JASFPJ010000084.1, read on the forward strand.
TCATCACAGGCTCGCTGGGTACGGGCAAATCCACATGCGCAACTGAAATCAAAGACAGCCGCTAATGATAATAAAGACAATTGAAGGA
>JASFPJ010000085.1:0-11231 GCA_050116035.1 Candidatus Aminicenantota bacterium
TCATATCCATCCGCCCTTCTTTTGAGTACAGAAGAATCTACGACTTCAACAACACACTCACCGATGAAGAGTACCAGCTCTCATTCTTCCTGAACGGCTGGAGGCAGTCCTATCTCATGGCGTCTTATTCAGACGAGATGGAGAGGTATGAAGGAATTGACTTTTATAAAAAATCCTTCAGGGGAAGTATCGGCACTGATCCCCTTTCCTGGCTGAGCGGAGGCATCTCCTATTCCTTCGGTGACAGCATATACTATGATGAAAACCCTTATTTGGGTTATAGGATCTCTATCAGCGCAAGACTCACCCTAAAACCGATCACCAACCTCCGCCTGTTCTACAATTTCAGGAATAACATGTTTTACAGAGAAAAAGGCGGGGAAAAAGAATACGAGATCAACATCATCAGCCAGCGGATCAACCTTCAACTGACCCGCGCTCTCTCTTTACGCTTGATCACAGACTACAACGACTACTACAAAGAACTCTACAACAGCGTCCTGCTTAGCTACGAATACCGCCCGGGTACGGTTTTTTATTTTGGTATTGACGACAACCAGGAAGAAGACGATTCAGGCATATGGCGCAGAGAAGGCCGGTATTACTTCATCAAATTTTCATACTGGTGGCGTATCTGAGATCTGTCAAAAAACTTCTCCTTTTCATTCCCAACCAAATCCCCTAAAATATTGACCAGAGTCAGATGAAAAAAACGCTCATCGTTCCCATTTCTTTTCTGTTTTTTTTCTGTTCGCTTGCGACTCCACAAGAAAAAAAGGAATTCACTCTCCCTGAAATCATTGACCTTGGCATTAATAATAATCCCACTCTACTGGCGAAAGCTCAAGAAGTGTCAGCTAAAAAGGCTGCATTCCAGGCCTCCAAGCGTCTCGTCAATCCTGAGCTCGAAGCCCACATGGGAGAGGCAAAGTTCCATGATACCTCTGAAAAACGGAATACAGATGGCATATCTCTGAGCCAATACATAGAGAATCCTTTTAAAAGACATTATCGTGTCCAGATGTTTGAGAAGGATTGGCAGGCGTCAGACTATCTTTTCCATTTTTCGAGACTCGAAATCACTTTTAGAATCAAACAACTGTTCTATGAGGTTCTGCTGCTCAAAAACAAAAAGGAGCTTGCCCAGAAAAACTTAAGCTCTCTCGAAGAAACTCATCAACTGATCCTCAAAAGAGTCAAGCTGGGAGAGACCAAAGAGTTGGAAGCTATAAAACTCTACGTTGAAACCCTCAAAGCGCGGAACGAGTTGAACAGGACGGATACAGGCTTGAGACTGGCCAAGGAAAACCTGAACAAATTTTTAGGGAATTCTCTCCCCTCTAAGTTTAGGATCTCAGGGAAACTCGATTACAGACCTCTTGAAATCGATGAAGACGCTCTCCTCAAAAAAGCCCTCCTCTCCCATCCCCTGCTTAAAGGAAAAGAAAGAGACCTTGAATTTGCAGAGAGCAACCTCAGCTATGTCAAATGGCAGAGGCTTCCGGACTTCAAACTCTCCGGATTCATCCATGATGAACTGGACGGACAAAACAAGGGAGTCGGCATCTCTCTGGATATCCCCCTCTGGAATTTCAAATCCAAGGAAATCGCAGAAGCGGAAAGTCTTCAACAGAAGGCGAATCAGGAATTAAGAGCCTTGCGGATGGAAATCAGCACTGAAGTCAAAGCACGATTGAATGAGCAACGATTATCAGAGCAAACGATCCAGCTGTTCCATGAAGGCCTTCTCAAACAGGCTGAAGAAAGTCTGAAGATATCTGCGGAAAGCTACAAACAAGGGGAAATCTCTCTCATCGATTATTTAGATTCTCAAAGGACATACAACAGTATATTGAAAGACTACCAGGATTCTCTCTATGCCTGGAACACCAATAAGGCGGCTTTAGAAAAGGCAACTGGAGAAGAGATAAAATGAAAAAATATGTCTTCTTTGTCTCACTATTTTCGCTTCTCATTTTCGTCTCCTGTGGCGGAGACACGAAGTCAACTCCCGCCTCTCCTCCTGAGCAAGACGCCCACGAACATGAAGGCCATCCGCATGAAGCCCAGGAACTTGAAGCCGCAAAACCAGAAGAGCATGAGCACCAAGACTTACATCTATCTCCGCAACAGCAAAAAGAGTGGGGAATTGTTGTGGGAGCAGCCACCAGACAGGATGTGGCATCAATAATCAAGCTCCCCGGAATACTCACTCTCAATCAAAATAAAACCGCGCACATCTCCTCCCTTATCGGAGGAAAAGTGGCTTCCTTGGCGGTTGACCTGGGGGATAGAGTGCATAAAGGCCAGCTCCTCCTGACAATCAATTCTCCCGAATTCGCTCAAGCCCAAGCCGATTTCCTCCAGACAGTGGCCAAGCTCAACCTCAGCCGGAAAGAATACGAGAGAGCCAAGCTCTTACTCAAGGAAAAAGCGATCGAAGAAAGGGAATTTTTAAGAAGGGAGGCGGAGTTCGAGAAGCTCTCCACTGAAGTGGGAGGGCTTGGGGCCATCCTTCATTCTTACGGAATGAATCATGAACAAACGGAAGAGCTCATAGAAAAATGTGCCTCAAGGAAGCCTGATGATGATCTCTGCAAGCTCGCAGACCCCCATCTTCCTGTTTTCTCTCCTTTATCAGGGATAATCATCTTCAGGGATGTCATAGTGGGAGAGCCTGTTGAACCCAACAAAATCCTTTTTACAGCCTCAGACCTCCGCACGCTTTGGGCTCTCTTGGATGCCTACGAGAAAGATTTGCCTTTTATCACTCAAGACAGCCAGGTCACTATTCTCTCATCTCTCTATCCAGATAAGGAATTTGCAGGAAAAATCACTTATATCAGCAACACCATCGATGAAAAGCTGCGGACGATAAAAATCAGAGTCGAAGTGAAAAACGATGATGGATTGCTCAAGCCCAACATGTTCATCCAGGGGATCGTTGAAAACAAGGCTGTGGGACGAAACCTCCTGGCTGTTCCGGAAGAAGCCGTCCAAACTTTAGACGGGGAAAAAATCGTTTTCGTCCTCGAAGATAAGGACATCTTCGCTATCCAGCATGTGGAATTGGGTAAAAAGATCGGGAACACAAGGGTCATCGCCAAAGGCCTAGAAGAAGGGCAGAAAATAGTTATACGAGGAGCGTTTACCCTTAAATCAGAACTCACCAAAGGGACTTTCGGACATGCGCATGTCCATTAACTGTTAAAATAATTCAAGTGAGAATTCAGGCTCTATGATTACAAGTGTCATTAATTTCTCTCTCAAGCAGAGGCTGTTTATCGTCTTAATCACCGCACTCATTGCTGTTTTTGGATTTCTTGCGTTTCAAAGACTCCCCATCGACGTCTTCCCGGACCCTTCTCCTCCTCTTGTCCAGGTTTATACCGAAGCTGAAGGCATGGCTCCAGTAGAAGTTGAAAGGCTTATCTCTTATCCCATCGAATCCTCGATGTTCGGATTGCCCCGAGTTAAAAATATCCGTTCCTTTTCCACTTTTGCCCTTTCCATAGTCAATGTCTATTTTGAGGACAAGACCGACATCTACTGGGCCAGACAGCTTGTCTCCCAACGTCTCCATGAAGCCAGAGAAAGTATTCCTGCCCAGGCGCACAATCCGGTTTTAGGGCCTATCGCCACAGGTTTGGGGATGGTTTATCTCTATTATCTCGAAAGTGACGTCCATTCCCCTCTCGAACTCAGGACGATCCAGGACTGGCTGGTGAAATACGAACTGAAATCCGTGCCCGAAGTCTCCCAGGTCTTAAGCATCGGCGGGGATGTCAAGCAATTCCAAATCTTGGTCAATCCTCACTCTCTTCTCAAGTACGATCTCACGATCTCTGAAATCAGCGAAAAAGTGAGGAAAAACAACCAGAATATTGGCGCCAGTTTCATCACCAAGGGAAAAGAAGAATACATCATCAGAAGCATCGGACTCGTTCAGACCCTTGAAGACCTCGCAAATATCGTCATAGCCAACTATCAGGGAACGCCCATCTTTCTAAAGGATGTGGGATCCATCCAAGTCCTTCCAGCAATCAAGAGAGGAGCGGCCCTGGTCAACGGCGAAGGCGAGAAGGTCGTCGGCATGGCCCTGAAACTCTTCGGGTCGAACACCGCACGCGTCATCAGAGATATCGAGGCGAGAATCGCAGAAGTCAATAAATCGCTCCCATCTGGAGTTAAAATCGTTCCTTTCTACAATCAGGCGTCTCTCGTCAAAAAATGTTTTTCCACAGTATCCGGTAACCTCATCCTCGGAATTATCCTTGTCATTGTCGTCCTCTTCCTCTTCATGGGAGATTTTCCCTCCGCTCTCATCACAGTCTTCTCTCTTCCCTTCTCTATCTTGTTTGCGTTTATCATCATGCAGAGGATCAACCTGGCTGCAGACCTGATGACATTCGGTGGTCTGGCCATAGGGATAGGATTGATCGCTGACGCATCCATTATTCTCGTTGAGAACACCCACCGCCATCTTCATCTCAAACATGAAAGCAAAGTTCAAGCCATCTGTCGAGCCGGAGGAGAAGTGGGACGGCCCATCTTCTTTGCCATTGTGATCATCATCCTGGTTTTTCTCCCGATCTTCACACTGACTGGCGTGGAAGGCATCATGTTCCGTCCAATGGGGTATGCCATCTCGTTCGCTCTGGCAGGTTCTTTGATCTTTGCTCTGATTTCTGCGCCAGCTCTGTCTTTCTACTTTCTCAAACCAAAGAAAAAAATAACACAAGAACCGTTCCTTATACGAAACATAAAAAAAGCCTATCTTCCTTTTTTTTCTAAATGCCAGAAACACCGGAAGAGAGTATTCCTTATCACTTTTCTTGTCTTTATTGCTGGAGCATCCCTCATACCATTCATGGGAAGAGAGTACATCCCCTATTTGGAAGAGGGAACTCTTCATCTCAGAGCCACATTCGACCCGAACATCAGCCTCCAAGAAACCATCTCCATGACAACTTCCATAGAAAAAGAGCTTAAAAATATTCCTGAAGTGACAGGTATTCTCAGCCGCATCGGGAGAGGAGAAGTCGGAAGCCATGCTCACTTTGTGAATGATGCGGAAATCCTTGTCCAGCATCAGCCCATCCAGAAATGGAAACGCTTTAAAAACAAAGATGAGCTTCTGGAAGAGATAGAACACCGACTGGAATATTTTCCAGGATTCAACCTCAACATCACCCAACCAATTGCCCACAACCTGGACGAGCTCATCACAGGAGTCAAGTCTCAGCTGGCCATTAAAATATACGGCGAAAATACCGATATCCTGATGGAAAAATCGATTGAAATAAAAGAGGCGATATTGAACATCAAAGGAGCGGCTAACGTTCAAGTCGAGCAGTTCACCGGTCAAAATCACATTCAGGTTGTTCTTAACAGAGAGCAAATCGCCCGCTACGGTGTGGATATCAGTGACATCCAGGATACAGTCAAAGCGGCTGTGGGGGGAATCACGATCGGCCAAGTTTTTGAAGGGCAGAAAAGATTCGACATTTTTCTCCGGTTTGGCCCAGAGTTTAGAAGGGACATCGATCAGATTGAAAATCTTCTAATCAAACTCCCCCAGGAAGGCCAGATTCCTCTTAAACAGCTCGCCTTTGTTGAGGAGGTCGTTGGTCCACGGGTGATCAATCGAGAGCAAAACAAAAGGTTCATCACAGTGCAGTGCAACATCAGAGGAAGGGATATAGGCCGGTTTGTCAGCGAAGCCAAGAGAGAAATCGAAAAAAAAGTTGAGCTGCCTCCCAATTACATGATCAAATGGGGGGGACAGTTCGAACTCCACCAGCAGGCCAATAGACGACTGACGATCATCTCTCCGATTACTCTAGCTCTTGTCGCCCTTCTTCTTTTCACCATTTTCTACTCATTTCAAGAAGTGCTGATTATCCTGATCAACATTCCCTTGGCCTTAACAGGTGGAATCATCGCTCTCAAACTTTCAGGACTCTATCTGAGCATTCCAGCTTCCATCGGGTTTATCGCCATCTTCGGAATTGCCCTGGAGGATGGCCTTGTACTCCTGTCTACTTTCCACAGACGCCTTTCGCAGGGCTCGTCGATGAAGGAAGCTATAATCGAGGGAGTGAGCACCAAAATCAGGCCGGTCCTGATGACAACATTCACCACAATTTTCGGTATCATGCCTCTTCTTCTGGCTAAAGGTCCGGGAGCAGAGATTCAAAGGCCTCTGGCGACAGTCGTCGTCGGAGGGCTCATCACTTCGACGATAGTCACACTACTCGTTCTCCCCCTCATCTATCAAACACTCAAGAAACACCCCCGCGAATCCTAACCAAAAAAAGGGGACAGGCTTCTTTTTTTGTTTTCGACGATAAATGGGATAAGAGACCTTTCTGTCTTTCAAACAGACTATTCCGTTCGAATCCTTGAAATTTTGAAATGATAGTGTTATTATTATTTGTAAAGAACTTCTGACTTTCTAATCCAGCTTAATTCTTGGAGAAGTAAAACATGAACAGGAAGCTTATCAGACCCAACTTATCTGAAATAAAGGATAAGATGAGCCGCGACTCATCCAAAAAGAAAATCCATCCTCCCTCTGAAACGCATGCCGAAAATTACTACTACCTCAAACAGATGAACAAAAAAACTCACATGGGAGTTGTCTTTAACGATGGAGAATCAATCGAGGGATACATCGAATGGTATGATAAAAACTGTATAAAGCTCAACCGCGATAACGCTCCCAATTTATTGATTTATAAGAGCAGCATCAAGTATCTGTATAAGCTGAACGAAGCGAAGGAAGCCAAAGAAAAAAGACAAAAAAAATGAGCCTTCCCAGGGTCGGGATCACTCTTGGGGATCCAGGGGGAATCGGACCTGAAACTGTACTCAAAGCTCTTTCACCCGAAAATTTTCTCCCGGAAGTATCCTATCTTCTCTTCGGTTCTTCTTCCGTGATCGAGGAAGAAAAACGGATCCTGGGCCTAGACACAGAAATCCAGCCGTATGAGAAAGCTAAGGAATCCCAGACTCCTTCAATTTCTCTTCTTGAAATAGAGACTCCTCTAAAAACCATAAAAAAAGGATTCCCTTCAAAGGAAAACGGAAAGGCATCATTTCTTTTCTTCAAGAGAGCTGTTGAAGAGGCTGAAAAAGGCACAGTCCAGGCTTTTGTCACAGCGCCCATCTCCAAACACTCCTGGAATCTTGCCGGTCTGAAATGGTCTGGCCATACGGATTTCCTCAGTCAGGCTTACTCCCAGGCTATCATGACTTTCTGGTCAGAAAAGTTGAAAGTGGCCTTGTTCACTCATCACCTTCCGTTAAAATCCGCATTGGAAGAGATTAAAAGGAAAAATTTGCAGGATTTTTTCCTCAACCTCCATAAGACTATCGAAACCATCAAGCCCGGGAAATTCCAATACATGGTTGCCGGATTGAATCCTCATGCCGGAGAAGAAGGGCTCTTGGGTTCAGAAGAGGGAGAGGAAATCATACCGGCTATAACTTATGCTCAAAAAAAGGGCATGAGAATCAGCGGACCCTATCCGCCTGACACTGTGTTCTGGAAGGCCTTAAACTGCTCTGAAAAAATCGTCATCGCCCTCTACCATGACCAAGGACTCATCCCGTTTAAGCTTGAGTCTTTTGAAAAAGGAGTCAATGTCACTCTGGGCCTTCCCTTCATTCGAACTTCTCCTGACCATGGGACGGCCTTTGACATCGCTGGCCAGGGAAAGGCCAGCGCAGACAGTATGGTGGAAGCGATAAAGCTGGCCTGTAGATTATCGCCGGACCTTTTTAAGTTCAGCTCTTAATTCCCGTTTGCGGTCTCTTTCCCGAATAGCTTCTCTTTTCTCATACGCCCTTTTCCCTTTACCCAGGGAGACTTCTATCTTCACTTTTCCTTTATCATTGAAGAAGACCATTGTGGGGACGAGCGTTAATCCCTTTTCTTGGATTTTTCCAATCAATCGTTTGATCTCGCGGCGATGCAGCAGAAGTTTTCTTTCTCTTGTTGGGTCGTGGTTGAACCGACTCGCCGGTTCATAAGGGCTGATATTACAGTTGACAAGAAAAACTTCCCCCCGCTTTATTTCCGCATAGCTCTCCTTTAAACTGATCTTTCCGTCTCTGATAGATTTAACCTCGGTTCCGAGAAGAGAAATGCCCGCTTCTATTCTCTCCAGAATCTCATAATTGTAATTCGCTTTTTTATTCTTTGCGATGATTCTCATTCTCTTTTCTATCCTCTGCAAGGACAATTATGACTCGGAGAAGACTAATACGGTGCTTGCTCATTTTCTCAACAACAAGTTTAAGATCTTTATAATCCAGCACTTCCCCTTCATGAGGAATTTTACCGAACTCATGAAGAAAAAAGCCCGCTATCGTCGTGTATTCACTCTTCTCCGGAAGATCAAGGGCCAGCCTTTGATTGATGTCTTTGATAGAAGCTCCTCCTCTGACCACGTAGATATTTTCCTCAATCTGGACATATAAATCTTCTTCTTTGGCATCGTATTCATCCTGAATTTCCCCCACTATCTCTTCGATGATATCCTCGAGAGTCACAATCCCTTCCATGCTCCCGAATTCATCCACAACAAAAACGAGGTGGTTTGCGGTCTCCTGCATCTGCAACAGAGCTCTCTCCAGTGAAGCTGACTCTGGAAGAAAAAGCGGTTCTCTAAGAAGCGTTCTCAATTTAAAATCTTTATTATCAACAAGATATGGAATAATGTCTTTGGCATGAATCACTCCTTCGATATTGTCCAGTTCTCCCCTGTATACGGGAAACCTGGAGAATCCACCGGAAAGGATTATATCCAGTATCTGCTGGTTTGAAGATGTGATTTCAATCGATTTGACCTGAGGCCGGGGTATCATGACTTCCCGGATGGGACGCGAACCGATGTCCAAAACGCCTGTGATCATCTTTTTCTTCAGCGCTGACATCCCTTTTATCCCGATTGACACCAATACTTTGACTTCTTCTTCGCTCAGAGAACGAGCGAGAGCTGTCCCCGCTTTTCGAGACGAAGGGACAAGGAGCCGGGAAAGAAAAGTAAAAACTTTGACAAAAGGATAAAAAATGACGATGAAAAACCGTATGGGCTGGATAAACAGGAAGGATACCTTTATGGGATTGTATGCGGCATAGGTTTTAGGTGTGATCTCAGAAAGAATAAGAATCAAAAATGTCGTCACAACCGTGGCCAATAAAACTGCATGGTTCTTATTCGGAATAAAAGAGACAAAAATAAAAGTGGCGAGAGAGGCCGCTGCAGCGTTCACGAGAGTGTTCCCAATAAGAATTGTGGCGAGGAGGCTATCCACTTTCATCAACATCTTTTTAACGAGTATGGCTCTTCTTGAGCCTTTCTTTACCAAGTAATCCAGCTTAAACGGACTGGCAGAGATGAAGGAAGTTTCAGAAGAAGAAAAGAAAGCACTAAGCAGGAGAAAAAACAAAAAGAGGACAAAGGCAGGGAGAAGCATATCCTATAAAATCAAGAATCAAGACGGGAATCGATGTTCTTAAAACAGAGCGAGAGAGTTTCCATGACCTTCTGTTCGATTTCTGAAATGGAAAGAGAAGAGACTTCCGAGATTTCTGAGACCATAAGCTCCTTAACCCTTTCCATCATTTTCTTCTCGCGGAAAGAAAGAGGCTTGATGAGATTCAGGTAATACAAGCTCTTCAAGACCAAGGCCATGTCCAGCATTGTTCCAGACTTTAACAGGTTAAGGTGCTCCTTATATCTTCCTTTCCAGTTCATCGGGACATCAACGTCGCCGTTCCGCATAAAATCGAAAATCTTTTTGACAGACTTGACCGAGATAGGCTTTCTAATCCCTATCTCTTCCGCATTGGATGAAGGGACCATGACGAGAGTGTTGTTCGAAATAATCCTCAGATGATACACTTTAGACTTTTCCCCGAAATAATCTTCTACCTGGATGTCTTCGATAATGCCTAGCCCCTGATTGGGATAAATGATTGTTTCGCCAACCTTGAATGAGTCCATGGGGAACTATTATAGTCAATCCATCTTAAGGAGTCAAATCAATTTCCAACAAAAATTGAACTCTTTTTCTCCTTATTTCATCATCTCAACCTGTATATAATCCTCCCCGTATGCGGTTGAGTCGCGGCATGAAGGTGAGGCCGAAATCCATGCGGGAATCAACAGAATGTCGACAGAGAAAATGAACGCCCCTCTTTTCTAGCTTGACAGATAAAAGCAGGTTTATTAACATACTTTCTCTGACAAAACACACAGAGAAAAGAGAAGATGAAAAGAACATTCCAGCCCAACAGGAGAAAACGAAAAAAGAATCACGGTTTTCTGGTACGTATGCGAACAAAAGGCGGCCAGCACATTATCAAGAACCGAAGAAGAAAAGGCAGAAAAAGACTTGCGGGTTAATGAATGAAACTTTTAGCCCTCCAGAAAGAATAAGAAAGAACAAGGATTTTTTACACCTTTATAAAAAAGGCAAGCGTTACAGAGGCAAATATTTCAATTTCGTTTATCTCTCCAGCGCTTCAAGTTTTTCCAGGATGGCAGTTGTTGTCAGTAAAAAAGTCGGTAACGCCGTTAAAAGAAATAAAATCAAGAGATGGATAAGAACCTTATTCCGAAGGAATAAAAACTTGCTCAAAATTCCACTTGATATCATCATCATCGTAAAAAAAGAGATCCTCGAAGCTTCCTGGCTCATGCTTCAGGAAGACTACTTAGCTGCCATAAAATCCATCTCCGAGAATAGCTCTTCTTCATGAGAAAAATCGCCTTATTCCTAATTAGAATTTACCAGTTGCTCCTTTCTCCTCTACTCGGACGCAACTGTCGCTTCACCCCGACATGTTCGGTGTACACTTCTGAAGCTATAAAAAAACACGGCTTACTCAAAGGAATATTTTTAGGGGGCAAAAGGCTTATCAAGTGCCATCCTTTTCATCCTGGAGGAGTCGATCTCGTACCCTAAGAGGATATTCAATGGAAAAAAGAGTATTAGTCGCTATCGTCCTCTCTTTTCTGGTATTGGTTCTCTACCAGGCGATCTTCTTTAAGAAAAAACCTCAGCCAGAAATCCCGGCTGAAAGCATCACAGAAATCGAAAAAAAGCCAGAACAACTGCCTTACGCCAAGGAACCCCCTGAGGCTGCGCGGACCATCCAGGAAAAAGAGGAGCCCACAGAAGAAAGGCTCCCTCAGGTCATCTCATCCCAAGCCGAA
>JASFPJ010000086.1:0-11144 GCA_050116035.1 Candidatus Aminicenantota bacterium
TTCCTATACATGTTCTTGAAATCCAGGCTTAAAACTGAATAAAAAATTATCTGAACACATGAGCCAAAAGAAGGCACGTAACTCGAACAAGTCACTCCTCTGATAGACATTGAACTGAACAGGGATGAATCCCGTATAACTATAGGGAGTACAATTCTAATCTTATTTTTGCCTGGATGAGTGGCTTAAAAAAAAGAGTCCAGACAAGTGAAATGATTTGCTCTGTTTGTGTTTTTTCTGGTATAGTCCTAAGAGACTTCAGACCAGAATAAAGCTCCATAGAGAACAAAGGAGGAAAGACAATGAAAAAATTCACAATCATCGCGATTACAGTTATTTTCGCCTTATTTTCCTTAATCTCCTGCCAGGGAGGCCCGTTCGGTAAAGCCGCTGGCTCCGCCCAAGCAGAGGAGATGCTGAGTTTCCTTCCAAAAGATATGAATGCTGTCTTCTTCATCGATGTTCAAGGAATCCTCACCCTAGAATCTGTGGATAAACTCATCACGGAAAAAACGGAAGATGAAGAGTTCGAAAAATTCACAGATTACCAGAAATTTGTCGACATGACAGGAATTGACCTCAAAAAAGACATCTATTTCGTCGCTGCCGCAATGAAAGAAGGAACCGATGAAAAAGATGACTGGGGAGTTGGAATCGTGAACCTCAAATACGACAAAGACATGCTTATCTCTTTTATCAAGACCAAAACCGAAGAAGAAGGGGACGAGTTCATCGAAGAGCAATACAATGGATATACGCTTTACACTGTTAAAGAAAAAGATGAAGAAATATCAATTTTTCTAATTGACGATTCAAACATCGCTGCGGGCAATATAGATATAGTCAAATCAGTGATAAATGTTTTGCAGAAGACAGAAGAGCCTATTTTGAAAAATGAAGACTTCTCAGCCCTGTTCAAGGATACCGATAAGAGCGCCCTTTTCTGGGGTGGAATTCTCATCCCCCCGAATGTCACCGCAGAGCTAACCAAAGAAATGCCGATGGCGAGCAATCTGGAATCAATTCAAGCCGTCTCCCTCTCCTTTGACTACAAGAACAGGACGATCATGGCTGAGATCAAACTCAGGAGCAGTGATCCCATCGAAAACCAGGAAATTGCCGATAATCTAATCGGCTTGAAAGACATGGGAGCCATGATTACTATACAGGATTTTAACTTTGCAGAGGTTTTAGACAGGATCGAGATCACATCCTCACCCGACCATGTGAGAATCTATGCCAGCTACCCCGATGATTTTTTTAATGACTTTATGAGTAAATTTACTCTTAAAGAGTCAGAAGAAGAAAAATAAAAAGATAGTATTCCCCTGAATTATTCACAAAATCTGCGCAAATAAAAAAAGGGGACAGGCTGCTTTTTCTGGGGGCTATCCCTTTCAGCCCTTGCATTATCGAAAGAGAGGGACTGTCCCCATTCTTGAAGAAAAAGTGGCCTGTCCCCTTTTTTTAATCTTCGAATATATATTCTTTCCAGGAAAAAAGAAAGCAGGCTAAACCGAGGAATAGACCTATAATCAGGAAAATCATGAATATTGCTAGTAGAGGCGGGCTGGGCTCCAGCCTGAACATCAGGAAGGAAAACCGTCCTGTCCGAGGAACGGGCAGCAGAGATTTGAGGTAATGAATAATGGCAAAGCGCTGGGTGGAGCCGGGAAAGTACTGAATCACGTTCTCCCATCCAAAACTGAAAATCAACCCAAAAAGAATCGATTTTTTCATTATGGTTCCGATAAAAGTGAAAAAAGCCGTATAGCACATCAGACCCAGACTGAGAACAACAACATCCCTCAAAAGAATTTTGTATAGGGAAAAATCTAGCAAGTTATTAATATTCAGGATGAAAAAAGAGAGAATCACTCCTATACTTGTCATTATGATGATCAATGAAGTGTAGGCTGCGTATTTCCCGATAATGAGTGCCGATTTAGAAACCGGCCGGGTAGTTAAATAAGTCAGCGTCTTTCCTTCAACCTCTTCAGAACAAACAGATGTTCCGTAAAAAAGAGCCAGAATGAGGATGAGAAACTGGAGATAGATCGCGATTGTCATGTTGTCAAAAATGTAAATTCCTCGGATGGCTGTCCGGTCAGAGAAGAATTGATTCAACTTGATGATCAGGGCAATCACGACTGGCAGAACACTCACCATAAAAAAGATCTTCGTCTTTTTTGATTTCTTGCCCATAGAAAAGAAAAAAGGGAAAATATCCCTCAAAGAACTCAGAAAAAATGCCAATTTCCCTTTAATTTCTTGACCCATCTTATCTTCCCACCAAATAATCAAAGACAGCCTGTAAGTTATCATCAGGAGACGTGATTTCCTCAACATCTATGTTATGCTTGACAAAGAGTGACGGAAGAAGGCCGAAGAATTTATCCCTGTTATTGGTCTCAACCAGAAGTGTATCTTCCGCCGAGTTGAAATTCACGTTCAAAACAAAATCCTCTTGGATGAATGTTGAGGCCAGCTGGCGCGGATCGCTGCACTTTATGGAAACAATATGTGGATGTGTATCGATCAAATCCCTGATGTAATGAACATCACCCTGCGCGAAGATCTTTCCTTGATGGATGAGGATAATCCGTTTGGTCATGGCTTCAATCTCGGGCAGGACATGGCTGGAAACGATAATTGTCCGTCCTTCGCCTTTATAAGACTTGATGAGGTGGATAATCTTCCGTCTCCCCAGGGGATCGAGTCCGTTCAAAGGCTCGTCAAGGATAATTATCTCTGGGTCGTGAGCGATGGCCTGAGCGAATTTTAACCTCTGGCGCATGCCCCGGCTGTAGGATTTTATAATCCTGTCTTTGTCTTCGTTCAAATCGACGATTTCCAGCGCTTTTCTCGCCCTCGCATCTATTTCTGATAATGAGAAATGATGGAGTTTTAAAAGCCCGATCATGAACTGCCAGCCTGTCAGCTCCTCGTAGAAGGCATCCTGTTCCGGACAGAACCCGATGTTGGAGAAAAGAGGATAATTGTTACGGATCATTTCCCCTTTGATGGCACATGTTCCGATGTTCGGCTTGATCTGTCCTGATATCAGCTTGAGAAATGTGGATTTTCCTGCACCGTTCGGCCCAAGAATCCCTGTTATTCCTGGCTCGATCTGGAGTGAGACATCACTCAATCCCAGAACATTTCCGTACCATTTGGATAGGTGTTCTGTTTCGACAACCGGTTTCATTTGACGATCTCAACTCCTTTGACTTTCTTTTTCAAAACAAAGCCAGCAAAAACACATATCGAAATCAAAACCAGGAGAGAATAAAACCAGGGAATCGGATAAGGCGTTTTTTCACTAAAAATAAAAGAGCCCACCTGTTGAATGTTGGCTCTAATCGAAAGGAGAGAAAAGTAATGATTGTGAAAATTATCATAAAAAATTGCACGAAAGATTTCAGAACCAAAATAGATGCCAAAAATCATGATGGCCACATACCTTCTGTTCTTGCTCAACGATGAAATAAAAAGCGTGTAAAAAGAGAAAAATGCAGTCACAAATAGTGAATAACCGATGATCGACAGCGGGAGCCAGGGGTAAGAAAGAAAAAATTGAAAGCTCCCCGCGAAAACAAGCTTCATGATAAAAAACACCAGGCCAGGAACGAGGGTGAGAATGAACAAGAAGAAGATGATCACAGAGGTTTTCCCGAAGAAATAGTCTTTTTTCTTCAGAGGCCGAGCGAAGTAGAGTTGAAGAGAATTATGCTTGAGGTCATCGGAAATGAGCCCTGAACCACAAAAAATCAAGATGACAAGCATGATGAAAAGCATAAAGCCATCGGATAAATAAGTTTTGAAATACCCAGGATCAATCTGGAGAAAAGGCACAGATTCTCTAAACATGAATTTGAAATCTTCCAACCGCTCTGAGACATAAATCCCAGCCAAAAAGACAACAGCCGGAACAAGACTCCCCGCAAACAGCAGCTTAAAAAACTTTTTCCTGAATGTCAGCTTTATGCCGTAGCGGGTGATCGGCCACCAGGGAAGTTTTTTATCAAGAAACTCTCCGTCCCAGTGCGCGTACCCTTTTTCTTTAATCGTCATCAATCCACTCCCACCGCATCAGCAAACAGGTCCTCAAGCGAAGATTGGCTTTTCACGAAATGTCTCAGTTGTACCTTTTCCTCAGCCGCGATCTTAAAAAATTCCTGCCTGTTATAACCTGAAGGTGTGTAGACTTTCAGGATCCCATCCTCTATCTCCTCCACTCTGCATTTCCTCTCTTTCAATCTATCGAGAAAACCTTGCGTTTCTCCCTTCAACTTAATCTCGTATAGGTCGCGAATTTCTTTGAGCTTGGAAATATCGCCCTCAGCCGCAACCTTCCCCTTATTCAGAATCACTACGTAGGAGCAGGTCAGCTCGATATCCGGAAGGATATGAGAGGAGATCAAGGCTTGAATATTTTTTTTGGAGGAGATATCCATTATCAGCTCCAGGATCTCAGTTCTCCCCTGAGGGTCAAGACCACTCGTCGGCTCATCGAGAAACATGAGCTTCGGGTCATGAACGAGTGCCTGTGCCAACTTGAGCCTCTGCTTCATTCCTCCGGAGTAGGTCTCCACTTTGCGGTACCGACTCTCTTCAAGCCCGACATAATACAGGACTTCGTGGGCGCGCTTCATGGCTTCCTGACGGGGCATGCCGGATAGCTCTCCCAGATAAGAAGTGAAAGAAACCGCATCCAGTTCAGGAATGAAACAGTCATCCTCAGGCATATAACCCACATAGCGGCGGATCTCCGCCTGCTGTGTCTTGATGTCATAATCGAGAATACGGCCTTCGCCCCTACTCGCAGAAAGAAATCCCAGCATGATCCGAATCAGTGTGCTTTTCCCAGCGCCGTTGGGTCCAAGAAGTCCGATGGCTCCCTGGTCCAAATCCAGACTCACGCCATCGAGAGCCATAATCTTCCCGTAGCTGAAGTAGATATCTTTAACTTCGATGCTCATCTGTTCTATCTTATACCAAGCACTTTACTAAGAATACGATTATTTTATGAGAAAAGTTTCCTAAATTTAGTTTTGTTTCTGTCCTATCTATCCATTCGCAGTCAGAACATGCGTTCCTTCTCCGCAAACCAAAGCCCGGTAAGTTTTTTCCACTCTATCCCAATTTTCTTCCCTGTCCAGAGCCCAGTACCGTCCGATTACTGTCACAACCTGACCAAGGGAAAGAGACATGCACATATCAAGAACTTTGGCCACATAGATCGCACCACTCTCGGGCTTTTCTCCTCTCCGTCCGATCAAAGAATGGACATACACTCGCTCCACTCCAAGCTGTTTGGCCAGACGAAGCAGGGCAAAAAGATGATCAATGGTCCCGTGGGAGCTGTAGAAGGATACTATACCAAGGAGATGAAGGGCTTTCCGGTCTTGTTTGGCACCTTCCATTGCCCAGAGAAACACCTCGTTGCGGAAAAAGCTTTTGTCTTCAATGGCTTTATCAATCTTGACCCGGTCCAGAAAAATCCGTCTGCCCGCACCGATGTGGAGATGACCGGCCTCAGAATTACCCACTGTCTGAGAAGGCATTCCCACCGCCTTCCCTGAAGCCTCGAGCCAGGCATGGGGGAAATGAGACCACAACTTGTCAAAGTGTGGAGTCTTGGCTTCTGCGATCAGATTTCCTTCTTTCTCCTCCCTCATCCCCCAGCCGTCCAGGATGAGGAGAAGCACTCTTCGCTCAGTTCTGTCATCTTTAAGTGACTGAACCAGTAAATTTTCCCCAGTCATCTCAACCGGTTTTTCTATCCCCAGAAGGCCCAGAAGTGTGGGAGCCACGTCAGCCAGCTCCCCTTCTCTGTTTATACCCAAACTCTCCGGATTTTTTAATGCGAAATCAGCGATGATAAAAGGAACAGGATTTTTAGTATGGCCGGTGTTTATCGCTCCATCCGGATAAAGCCATTCTTCAACCGTTCCGTGGTCTGAGGTGACAACAAGCGTGACTCCCTTTTTTCGGCAGTCGTTGACGACCCTTCCCAACTGACAGTCCACCTCTTCCACAGCGCGGATCACTGCTGTTTGATCTTCGATATGGCCGACCACATCCACATTGGCAAAATTGGCAGTGATCATCCGGAAAGAGGGATCATCGAGATTTTTAGAAATTTCATCGGCCACCTGACCGGCGCTCATTTCCGGTGTGGAGGCATAGGAAGAAATGCCCTCCGGAGACGGGACGACAATTCTATTTTCTCCCGGAAAAACGTCATCATTTTTTCCGTTCATAAAATAACCGATGTGGACAGCCTTCTCGGATTCTGAAATCTTGAGGAAATCCAGCCCCTCCTTGGAGAGGACTTCATACAAGGTATTCGGAATCTTCCCCTCTGGAGGAAAGGCCACTTTGACATCGAGCAAAGAATCGAACTCGATCATGGTCACGAAATTCAAACCCAAATCCTTTTCAATGGGAAAGGGACGGAAATCTTTGTTGATCAGGCTTTGGGTGAGCTCGATCTCCCTCTCCCCGCGGATGTCGTAGAAAATCACATAATCTCCCTGCTCGAATCTTCCGAAAGGCTGGCCAGACGAATCGACAGCGACAAGAGGCTCGAGCGCTTCGTCTTCCTGCCCGGCTTGATAGGCTTTTCGTATAGCCTCGACCATCGAGTCATTCCTGGGGGAATGTCCTTTTTTATCCATCCATGCGCCTCATATTAAGGCTATACTATAGGGACGAAGCTCAGGGATGTCAACCGTAATGAGATAACTCAAGTAATATTGAAATTTGGGATTATAGGAGAAAAAAAATTGCTTTCTTCTAAACTCAAGGGTTGAAAAAACACGAAAATGTCATGGCTCCCTTTGGATTTATCAATCCCTTCCCCGTTTACTCAACTCAATTCGCAAAATATCCGGAACGGTGTGTAACCCTGTATCGTTGACCTTTAACTTTCACGGTTATCTTCTTGAATTCCCCACTTTTTTTATAGCCCACCGGAGAGTAATACAGGAGATAATAATTCTCAGAGGCATCGACTGCATGTTTAAAAGAAGCTTCGGCGTTTGTGGTGACTTGAGTTATTCCTCCAGTCACTCTGGACAACTCCTTGAATGTACTGAACATTCCAGTAGTCGTATCAAACATATCGAGCAGAGAAACAGAGGGTTCAAATCCAATGTCCTTAAAATAGGATTCATCCTTAAGGTACAGAAAATGGAATAGGATTGATGAATCAGAAAAGGCTTTTTTGATTTTTTTGGGATCAATAGTAGTGTATGAGGCGACCATGCTCATGTAGTTGAGATAATCAAGGCCGGCCCAGATGTTGCTTATAACACTGACAGGAGTTGGCATCGGAAACTCAATTAATTCCTGTTGGAAGAACAGGAAGACATTCTTCTGTCCGGGCAGTTTCTTCAGGTACTCGGATATAGCTATTAATCTTTTTTCATCTATGTATCTCTGGCTCATGTACGTTTCCCTGGTCCCTGTCACGCCCCCAAACGTATCCTCATCCTCTGTATAGTCACCTAAATCTGCCCAGTCCAGAGGCCTTATGAACGCATCCCTTCTCAGTTTTTCAATGAGTTGACTGGCAATTTCTGTTTTGGACACCACTTCCCAGGAATCTTCCTTGAAATTGTAAGTCCTCGTGGGGGTGGCCACGATCAGTTTATCGCCCGGGATAATGACTTTTTCAAAAAAATACCAGATAGCCTCTTCGACTTTGGGAAAAAAATCTCTGATCTCAAAAACGAGCACAAATTGTCTGGATAACTGGGGAGAAAATATTTTCTTCGCTTCCTCCTTGTCAATCTTCACATCTTCTCTTTCGATATTCGCCTTTTTTATCAGGTAGACGGCTTCAATTTTCTGGGGCTTGCCATCCTCGTAGACTTCAAAATCATCTATGGTCAGATCATCGATAAATTTGTTTCCTTTAAACACCCGGACAGGGACTTCTATGTTGACGACAATGGTTTCGTGGGAAATTTCTTGAGCCAGAAGGGCTATACCGAACAGAAATACTCCGATGAGAAGAATAAGTCTTTTCATGCTGAGCTTCCCTTTGCAGTATTATTTTAAACCTAAAAAAAATAAATAAAAAGAATAAAAAAAATTTGTGATTCTCTGATTCCCGAAATAAGGCCTGACTGCGCAACATTATAAATAGACTGAATTTCAGGAGGCTTGACTCCAGTGGTGTTGAAAATGAGCGCTAAATTGTGTTAAGTAGAAATCTTCTATACCAGAAAAGGAGGAGGAAGAATGAGAAAAATAGGAATTATTTTTGCTTCTTTTTGGCTGCTCACTTTTTGCTCTCCTGTAGTCCACGCCGAATCGGCCAAAAAACCCATTTCCTTTGACGACTTTATCCGCATCAAGCGTGTCAGCGACCCACAAGTCTCTCCGCAAGGAGATTTGATCGCATTTGTCGTCACAGAAATGGATTTGGCAAAGAACACCAGTAACAGTGACATCTGGATCGTTCCCCTCTCCGGAGGAGAGCCATGGAGATTAACCTCCAGTCCGAAAGGCGATTCGAGGCCTCGCTGGTCTCCGGATGGAAAAAGAATCGCCTTCATCTCCTCCAGGAGCGGGTCTCCTCAAATCTGGATGATCGATCCCCGCGGAGGAGAAGCCTTTCAGGTCAGCACACTATCCACTGGGGCAAATGGAGTCATCTGGTCCCCAACCGGGGAACACCTTGCGTTCCTCTCCTCTGTCTATCCGGACTGCGCGGATGACGAATGCAACCAAAAAAGAAACGAGGAAAAAGCCAAGAGTGCGGTCCAGGCCAAGATGTTTCACCAGCTTCTTTTCAGACACTGGAACGCATGGCAGGATGAGAAGAGGAGTCATCTCTTTGTCATTCCTGCAGACGGGGGAAAAGCCATCGACGTCACTCCCGGCGATTTTGACACTCCACCCATTTCTCTCGGGAGCACCCATGACTACACCTTTTCCCCGGATGGAAAAACCATCTGTTTTGTCCGTAATATCGACCCGGAATTGAAAATCTCACTCGGAACGAACAACGACCTGTTCACGACTCCCATAAAGGGAGGGACGATCCAGCCAATCACTCAAAATAAAGCCAATGACAATTCTCCTCATTATTCTCCGAATGGACGATACATCGCCTATCGAGCCATGGCCAGGCCCGGTTTTGAGGCGGATAAATACAGCCTCATTCTGGTTGACTGGAAAAATCATAAAAAGCTAAACCTCACAGAAAAACTGGACATCTCGGTCAACGATATTCTCTGGTCTCCGGATAGTTCCACTCTCTTCATCACGTTTCAGGAAAAAGGTCGGATTTCTTTGGGCAGGATTGCTCTCAAAGGCAAGAAGTTTGAAAAAATCTTGGAGGGTTATTTCCTAAGCTCTCCCTCCCTTTCCCCTGATGGAAAGACAATGGTCTTCCTCAAACAGGCTCTCCATCATCCCACAGATGTTTACTCTTTGGATTTGAAAACGAAAAAAATCACCCCGCTCACTGCGATGAATAAAGCACTTCTCTCGAAACTCGAGATGAATCCCACTGAAGAATTCTGGTTTGACGGAGCCGGAGGAGAAAAAATCCATGGCTTCCTGGTCAAGCCTCCCTTTTTCGACTCTTCAAAAAAATATCCATTGGTCATGCTCATCCACGGCGGCCCTCAAGGCGCGTGGTCAGATAATTTTCACTTCCGTTGGAATGCCCAGATGTTCGCCTCCCCCGGTTATGTGACAGCCATGATCAACTTCCATGGAAGCACGGGCTACGGCCAGTCCTTCACTGACTCCATCACCGGAGACTGGGGAGGAAAACCCTATGAAGATATCATGAAAGGCTTGGACTACCTCCTCTCTCAGTATGATTTCATCGACAAGGATCGATTGGCTGCCGCCGGTGCCTCTTACGGCGGCTACATGATCAACTGGATCGAAGGGCACACCACAAGGTTTAACTGCCTGATATCCCATGCGGGAGTGTATGACCTGCGCTCGATGCACGGGGCGACTGAAGAACTTTGGTTTCCGGAATGGGAGTTCAAGGGGACTCCCTGGTCGAATAAGGAAATGTACGAAAAATGGTCGCCGAGTTTCTTTGTCCAGAACTTCAAAACACCGTGTTTAGTGATCCACGGCCAGTACGATTTCAGGGTACCGGTGACACAGGGATTTCAACTTTTCACGGCTCTCCAAAGAATGAAAGTCCCATCCAAAATGCTCTATTTCCCCGATGAAAACCACTTTGTCCAGAAGCCGCAAAATGCAGAACTCTGGTGGAGGACCGTTCAAGATTGGCTCGCAAAGTATTTACGATAGGAAAAGCAACTACGGATCTCACTAACCTGGATTATTCACGAGTCGAAGTTCAAACTTAACAGAGAAAAGGGATCCACGTTTTTCCGACCGACCACCGTTGCCCAGTGAAGATGAGGGCCGGTCACCCGGCCTGTGGCCCCCACATTCCCGATGACATCCCCTCTTCGGATAAAATCCCCTCTTTTTACAAGAATCCTTGAAAAATGACAGTAGAATGTAAACACTCCCAATCCGTGGTCGATGATCACAGCTTTACCAGCGTAATAGAGGTCTCTTGCCAGAACGACTCTTCCTGAATTGGAGGCAATGACAGATGAACCATAAGGGCTCGCCACATCCACTCCTCTATGGGAAGAGCGGTGATAATTATTATACAGTCTCCTTTGTCCAAAATTGCGCTTAGCCACTCCGGTTGAAGGGAATATAAACCTTCCTTCTCCCAGCCATTGAGGCGTGTACATTCCATAAATAACTCGAAGAATCTCGGCTTCCCATGCAATTCTTTCGTGGAATTCTGGGGGAGGTGTGATGAATTTTTTATCGACCCATAATTTTATTAGAGGAAACTCCTTTGCGGGAATAATAATGCGTCTCTGAACGCTTTCCCATCCCCCTTTGAGTCTCTGAATAAAAACGGTGAGCGTGTAAAAGCCAGGTTCAATCCCAAGGTCAATATTTATGAAGGCGAAAAGCGTATGATTCATTCTACTTATCCCCATCTGGTAATTTCTGTCCAGGAACCGGACTTTTGCCTCTTTCACTCTGAAAGGCTCATTGATCTCTACGACTACCACCTCACCCGGTTCAAAAGCCCTGTACAGCAGCTCCACTTTCACATCGGAAGG
>JASFPJ010000087.1:0-11084 GCA_050116035.1 Candidatus Aminicenantota bacterium
CCTTGAAATGGCGGATATTCCTCTGCTTCCCCAGATCCAGGCGAGGAGTCTCGTTCCTCTGTTCTTTGAGGACGAAAATCCTTGGATAAGTGTGGCTTATACTGAGACTTACTACCCGCGATTCCATTACGGTTGGAGTGAACTCAAGGGAATTCAGGATGAAAAGTTCAAGCTGATTATTTCGCCCAAGCCTGAACTCTATGATTTAGAAAACGACCCTGACGAGGAGGAAAACCTGGCGCTGACTCATGAGGAGGATTTGAGGAGGCTGGAATCACTGGCTGCAAGATTTATCGAAGAAACGAGTGAGAACGCCTTCCAGCTCGATTACCGGAAGATGGATGAAGAAACGCGCCAGAAGCTGGCTGCCCTTGGCTACATCGGTTCCTTTACCGATTCATCCTCGTTAGAAGGAAAGACGCTGGCTAGCCCTAAGGACAAGATCGGAGTCTTTAACCGTCTTTCAAGAGCCAGGGAGCTCGGTCTTGAGGGAGAATTTGAGCAGGCCGTCACCATGATCGACGAAATCATCAAGGAAGATCCTGATATCATAGATGCCTACTTTGCCCTTGGGAACCTGTATTTCAAACAGAACAAGTTTGAGGAAGCGCAAGAAGCTTTTTTTGAAGTCCTGGATAGAAAACCAGATGATGTCTTCACCATAATCAATATCACCAATTCCTACATCAGGATGGAAAACCTGGAAGAAGCCGAAGAATTTATTCTTAGCTTCCTTCCTTCCATACCTCCGGATTCTCAGGTCAATCTGATCCTGGGCAATATTTACAACTCGCAGAAAAAATATGAAAAGGCCATCCAGTCTTACCGAGAATGCATTGAACTCAACCCCTCTTCAGCGACGGCGTATAATGCGCTGGGCGGAGTTTATATCGTTCAGGATAATATAGAAGAGGCGGAAAGATATCTTCGAAAAGCATCGGAGCTCAATCCCAAGCTCTGGAATGTCCACTACAATTTTGCTCAGCTCCATGAGAAAAAGGGAAATTTACTCGACGCTGTCGATGAGTATAAAAGAGAATTGGACAATATCCCCCATAATTTCAGAGCGAGTTTCAACCTCTCCAGAGTGTACAGATTACTAGGAAAGGAAGAGGAAGAACTTCACTATCTGAACAAAACGATTGAAATCAACCCGCGTTTTCCTGTGAGTTACTTCTATAAGGCGCGGATTCATCTCAATCGTGGCGAAAAATATGAGGAAGCGATTTCTCTGGTGAAAAAAGGGATAGAGTTAAACCCGGAAAAGAAGGACCTGCCTCTGGGTTATTTTCTCCTTGCTGACCTGTATAATCGAATCGGGAATCAGTCTCTTTCCCTGGAATACGCGAAAAAAGGCCAAGCTCTTATCCGAGAAGAATCTGACAATCGCTGACTAAAAAGGGGACAGGCCCCTTTTTCATAAACAAATACCATTGGTTAACTCAAAAGGGGACAAGCGGCTTTTTCTGATTAATTGCCCGTGCGGTCAACTGGATAGTACATATTCGCATCGTGCCAAGCAGTGTCATGGCGAACACAGCGTGGCAGTCTCATAGAGTGAAATGAATTCATAATAGACTCTCTTATTCTCTATCATTTCTCCAAATGCAAACCTCATAGTGAGAGTAAGTCATTGCGAAAATGAATGCGAGTGAGTAGAATAAGAATTCAACTTCAAAGATTTTTTTTAAATTTGGAGGAAACCCATGTTCAGAAAAGAATCCTTCAATCCATTAAGATTTTTGTTTGTTTTTTTGGCCTTGATTTCCTTCTCAGCGTTCATTTTAGCTCAGGAAGAGGGGAAGCCACTTGTCCTGCAGGAGATGACCTGGACGGATGTCAGAGACTATCTGGAAAGATGCGATATGGTCATCATTCCACTCGGGAGCACTGAACAACATGGCCCTCATCTGCCTTTGGGTACAGACTATTACGAGGCACTGGGAATGTCCAAGCGGATATCCGCCCAAACAGGAGTAGTCGTTGCCCCGGTTCTGTGGTCAGGCTACAGCGTGTACCATTCCGGATTTCCCGGAACGTTGAGCCTGAAGCCCGAAACCATGGAGCAGGTTCTTTTTGAAACGGCCGAGATGCTGATGAAATATGGCTTCCGCCGGTTCATGTTCTTCAACTACCATGGAGGAAATAGTGTCGTCCAGCAAAAAGTCATGCATCGGATCAATCACTCCACCGAAGCCATTGCCGTGGCGATAGGAGCTGGCAGCCCGATTCAAAGAGGTCAGTATCAAGGTGAGGATGAGGTCGGCGATGAACATGCCGGAATCGGCGAAACGTCTCTCATGCTCTATCTCAAGCCAGAGCTCGTGAAGATGGAGAGAGCCGAAAAATCCACAGTCACCTATAATGAGAAACTGCAAGAACTCTGGGTGCTCTCTCGCCAGTATCCTGATCTGCTGATGGTTTTCAATGCGCAGAGGGGCGTTCCTGTGGAGACAAAAAAGGGCGGTGCGAGTCATGAGCTCTACAGTAATGGAATCTGGTCATTCAGCGACCCGAACAAAGCAACAAAAGAACGGGGAGAGAGACAGGTTATAGGAATGGTTTCTTATGCGGTGAAGTTCATCGAAGCCTGGAGGCACGCCAAAAAATAGATCATTCGAATTTTTGGATTTATTGGATGTATGTTAAACATTTGTGTTCCGGATAATACCGGAAAAAGTGTTTTCAAAAGCTATAGATTTGAATTCTATAAAAGGAGATGAATTTTGGAAGAAATTAGCAAACAGATTGAGAATGCCATCAAGGAAGCGATCCGGTTGGAGATTAACGGGAGAAACTTTTTCAATCATGCCGCCGAGATGACTCATAATGAGCTGGGTAAAAAAATGTTTCAAAAGCTTGCTGCGGAAGAAGTGAAGCATATCGAAGTTTTTAGCCAGCTGTTCACAGAGGTTCTCAAGGAATCCGATTGGAAAAAGTATGTGAGAGACGAAGAGCTTAAAGGGGAATCTCCCTTGATTGAGAAGTTGAAAGAGAGGATGAAAGGAGCCGAGGGCAAGAGTGAGACTCAAGCGTTGAGCATCGGTATGGAACTCGAGGAGAATGCGGTTCAATTTTTCCAGAAGGCTGCTGATGAGGTGGATGACCCTGTCGCCTCGGAAATCTTTCGCAAAATCAGCGAGGAAGAAAAATTCCATTATGACCTTCTCCAGGCTCAGCATGATTCTCTCACGAATTCAGGTTTCTGGCTGGACAGCGCTGAGTTTCAGATGGACGGCAAATATTAGGCGGGTTGACCGGCTGGTGTTTTTTGATTTATTCGGAAGCCATGATTTTTTGAAAGGAATGACCATGAAAGAAAAAGGATTCACAGCAACTGTCTTTGTTCTAATGTCTTTTTTGATCTGGGGAGCCTCCTGCTCTCCGCAGCTGGATACAGAAGCGGTCAAGGCTGAGGCTCAGGCGATTCACGAGAGAGTCTTGACTGTGGATACGCATAGCGATACACCTATGCGGCTGTTGAGAGAAGGCTGGGATATAGGGGAGCGCCATGAACCCGGTGAGAGAGGAAGCGGAAAGATCGACCTTCCTCGAATGGCTGAAGGAGGTCTGGATGCAGAGTTTTTCGCAGTCTTTATCGGCCAGGGTCAGAGAACACCGGAAGGTTATGCCAGAGCGAAAGCGAGAGCCATGCAAATGCTGGAGGCTATCCATAAGATGTGCGCAAATTATCCTCATCTTGTCGGACTGGCCACATCGCCTGAGGATGCGTATCGTTTGGAACAAGAAGGGAAGCGGGCGGCATTCATCGGCATGGAAAATGGATACCCTATCGGGAAGGATCTGTCTCTAGTGAAGGAATATTACGACAGGGGGGTTCGCTACATCACCCTCTGCCATGGCGGGGATAATGATATCTGCGATTCTTCCACCGACAGACGCAATCCCGAAGATAATGGTTTGAGCGATTTTGGAAGGGATGTTGTGGCTGAATGCAACAGGCTGGGGATCATGGTCGACATGTCTCACGCTTCAGACAAGACCTTTTTCGATGTGCTGGACGCGTCAAAAGCCCCGATCATCGCTTCTCATTCAAGCGTGCGGGCCCTGTGCGACCATCCCAGGAATCTCTCTGATGAAATGATAAAAGCCTTGGCTTCGAACGGAGGCGTCATCCAAATCTGTTTTGTCTCGAGCTTTGTTAAAGAGATTCCGCCGAATCCGGAGAGAGAAAAAGCCTTCCAGGCACTCAGAGAGAAGTATGGGCCGAGAAAGGAGATAAAAGATGAAGCTGTCCTGGCAGAGATGCGGGAGGAATACATGAAGATCTATCAGAAGTACCCGAGCCAAAGGGCCACGGTTGAAGACCTTATCGATCATGTGGATTATGTAGTCAAGCTGGTCGGAGTGGATCATGTGGGATTCGGAACGGATTTTGATGGAGGGGGCGAAATCGAAGGCTGTTTAGATGTCAGTGAGCTTCCCAATATCACTATGGAACTTGTCCGCCGAGGGTATTCCGAAGAAGACATCCAGAAGATCTGGGGAGGAAACCTCATGCGGGTCTTTGGCAAGGTGATCGAAGTCGCAAGGGATAATCAGTAATAGAAAGATTGCCAGATAAGGACGTTTGCACTCTCTTAGAAGTTCTTAACATTGTAATAATGTCATTGCGGGCGCATTAATTATGTCACTGCTGGTAATCTCATTAACCTGTCATTGCGAGCGCAGCGTGGCGATCTCTTAAAAAAAAATCACATAGTAAAAATTTATTTTAAAGGGATTGCCACGTCGCTCCGCTCCTCGCAATGACAATAGGGTAAGATTGCCACGCAAGCCCGCAATGACACTTTATTATCGTCAGTATCAGTGGAATAAGTTAAATTAATTACTGCGCATAAGCAACGTCCTTCCTAATCAAATTTGTAAAAAAAGTTTACAAAAATCATTAAATTGAGTTCCCTTTTCAGGACATTTTCACATTTTTCCCTCTCTTTCCCCTGGAAAAGGGCATGAGTATTTCCACTGTCTTGCTAAAAATTCACGGATAATTTATGATAATAAAAAGGCAAAGATGGCCAAAAAACCCTTTTCGATCGCAGGATTAGCCCTTTCTCTCATTTTGATTTTTGTCTTTCCTTGGCTGAACTTTGGGAAAGAAAGTGCTCAAAGGCCTCGTTTCGGGGGGACTTTTCGGTTTAAATCCTTTGCCAGTACATTCAGTGTGCAGCTGGATCCTGCTCATCCGGACTCATACATCTTTCTCTCTGAACAGATTTTTGATGGATTGATCAAGCTGGATAAAGATTTGAATCTTAAGCCTGCCTTGGCAGAATACTGGAAGATTTCCGCGGACGATACAAAGTACACATTTTATCTCAGAAGAGGAGTCCAATTTCATGACGGAGATGAACTCACTGCCGAAGATGTGAAATTCTCTCTGGAAAGACTTCTGGACAGACAGACAAACTCCCCTTACTACCAATTTTTTCTTCCTCGAGTCGTGGGGGCGGCGGAGTTCAGGGAAGGAAAAAGGAATGACGTTTCCGGATTCAGGGTCGTGGATAAGCACACCTTTGAGATTCAGTGGACCAGACCGTATGTTTCGGCTCTCTATTTATTGAGTATGCACTTCTGTAAAATACTGCCTCGTGAACGTGTCCAGGGACGGGAGAGGATTTTTTTTGAAAGACCCATTGGAACAGGGCCGTTTGCTTATGATTCCCTGATGCTGGATCCACAGGGCAATGTTGTCGGAGTGCGATTGAAACGGAATGGACAGTATTATGGAGGAAGCCCTTACCTTGAGATAATCGAATTCAGCCCTCATTTCACTCTTGAACATTTCTTAAATGGAGAGATAGATTGTATCCCGGTCACATCGGATAGATTGCTCACGCCGGAATTTCAAGTTTTTCTGGATGGCTCACTCCACCCCATATTTCTGGGAATGAGCTGTCATATCCCTCCCTTTGACCGGCAGATAGTGAGGAAAGCCATTAAATACGGCATCGATAAAGGAGAGCTGGTTCGTGATACCTTTGATCTGAGGTACATCCGTGAAGTGACGGATAACTATATCCCGGTAAGATTGCCGAGGTTCCCTCCCATATATGACAAGGTGAGCTTTGATCGTCTAATGGCCATACAGACGCTGCGAGAGGCCGGTTTTACAGAGGACAACGAATTCCCCGCACTCACGCTTCTGATTGAGGAGCCAAGAACAGAACGGAAGAGAAAAATACACGAAGCGCTAAGCAAGCAGCTCGAACCATTAGGGATTGGACTGCGGTTGCGTTATTACGAGTCTTTGGATGAGGTCAAGGAGTTTAAAAATCCTTATTTGATATTCATAGGAAGAGTGATGGACTTTCCAGACCCTGAAAACATAATCCGGCCTTTCTTTTACTCAAAATCCGTATTCAATGCTTTTGGCTACGAGAATCCTGAATTGGACAGGCTTTTGTCAGAAGCAGAAGTGGAATCCAGTTGGACAAAGAGGATAAAACTGTTTCATCAAATCGAGAAGATAATACTCGAGGACGTTCCCTCTGTTCCTCTCTTCTCTCATCAAAACAGAATTGCCATGCAGCCTTATGTCAGGGGAGTTGAGGTGCCTCCACTGGGATTCTATTATTTAGACGCCAAAAAAATATGGCTGGACAAATAGATGTTTAGAAAGAAATTGCATTTGTCTCTTCAGACAAAATTCATGTTGTCTGTCATTGTCTTGCTCTGCACTCTTGCCGCATCGATCCTCTTTGTGATCGAGAAAAGAGAAGTGAAGGCTATCTTTGAGGAACAGGAAAGCGTGGGTAAAATCATAGCCAAGAATATCGCGAACATGAATATTACCCAGCTCATCTTCCGGGATGAAGAGGGCATCGAAGAGAGTATCGAAGCCGAGTTGGATGAAAAACTCATCTATGTTGTTATTTATGGCCGCTACAGGTTACCACTGGCCGCCACGCGTTTTATCAAGGAATACGAAGAAACTTATAATTTCAGCCTATTGGGTGAGAGGGTGGATGAAAACAGTTTTTTTTCTGAGAGAAAGGATCTAAAAATCCAGGATTCGGGGCAAATCCTGAGAATCCTTGAGATCGAAGTTCCGATCTTTGTGGCGGATTCACCGGACAGATGGGGTTCGATAAAGATAGGACTTTCCTTGGAGGAGACGCGGAAAGAGTTACTGCAAACGCGACTGATGCTGCTCTTAATCGGGGGTGGAGGTCTGTTGATCGGTGTGGTGGGAGCCATCCTGTTGGCTCAAAGGATAACAGGCCCTCTGAAGAAGCTGGTTGAAGCAACGGTCAGGATATCCAAAGGAAAACTGGCTCAAAGGATTGAAATCACTTCACAGGATGAGATCGGAAATTTAGCCAAGAGCTTTAATAAAATGAGCCGTCAGCTTCTTTTGGCAAGGAAAAAAATGGAGGAAGCCAATGTGAAGCTTATTCAAGCGGAAAAACTGGCATCCATCGGCCGGATCTCCGCCGGAATTGCCCATGAGATCAGGAATCCTCTGACCTCAGTCAAATTGAACATCCAGAAACTCATGCAGAGTGATAACCTGAATGCTGTTGAAAAAGAACATCTAGACATCTCCCAGGAAGGGATCAAGCATATGGAGAAATCCATCAAAGACCTCCTGGATTTCACTCGCGCCTCAGAACTGAATGTCGACCGGTTTTCTGTGGAACAGGTGCTCGAAGAATCCATCAAGATATTATCTGATTCTCTGGAGTTGAAAAAGATTGTTCTGGAGAAGAACTACCCGGATGAGCTGCCTCAGGCCCTGGTGGATGGAGATAAACTGAGGCAGGTATTTTTGAACGTTCTGCGCAATGCGTATGAAGCCGTGGAGGAAGGAGGAAAGATCACTATCTCTCTCTCTCTCCTGAAAGAACGGTCCGGGAAGAAAATCAAAGTGGAAATTGTGGATGATGGCTGTGGAATACCTGAAAAAGAAAGGGATATCATTTTTGAACTTTTTTATACCACCAAGACGACTGGAATCGGATTGGGCCTGGCCATTGCGCGCAAGATCATTGAACAGCATGGCGGGTCCATAAACCTGAAAGAGAATATGACGCAGGGGACTTCGTTTGAAGTTCTCATTCCTGTGGAGGGACCAAAATGAAATCAATCCTGATAATCGACGACGACCCTTTAATCCGAAAAACGCTCTCTTCTCATCTCTTAAAAGGGGATTACGAGATTGTTGCGGCTGAAGATGGGGAAGAGGGGCTTCTACAATATGAGGAGTTCACGCCTGACTTGGTCATATTGGATATCCGTCTTCCTGATATGGACGGGCTCGAGGTTTTGTCCAAGATAAAGAAGAAGAATAAAAACGCGAATATCATCATCATGACCGCCTATGATGATATGAAGACAACGGTCGAAGCCATAAAGCTAGGAGCTTTTGAGTATCTCGTCAAACCCCTGGATTATGTTGAGCTGGACTTGACCGTCAACAAAGCCTTTCAAATGCAGAGCCTGGAGGAGAAGGTCAGTTATCTCGTTGAAGAGCAGCAAAAAGAATACACTATCGATAACATCATCGGCCGGTCCAGCCAGATGAGAGAGGTGTTCAAATTAATCGGTTCAGTCGCGAATACGAGAACCAACATTTTTATTCAAGGTGAGAGTGGGACCGGGAAAGAGCTTGTCGCCAAAGCCATTCATTTCAACAGCCCTTACAGAAGCGAGCCTTTTATTGTTATCAATTGCTCTGCGATTTCGGATACTCTACTGGAGAGTGAACTCTTTGGGCATGTCAAAGGAGCTTTCACTGATGCGGTTTGTGAGACCAAAGGCAAATTTGAAATCGCAGGAAAAGGGACGCTCTTCCTGGATGAAGTCGGGGATGTTTCGCCGAATCTCCAGTCGAAATTATTAAGAGTTATCGAGACAAGGGATTTCATGAAGGTGGGAGGGGAGAAAGTCCTGAAGACTGAGGCAAGAATAATTGCCGCGACGAATCAGAATCTCAAATCATTGATTGAGGAAGGAAAATTCCGGGAGGACCTTTATTATCGGTTGAAGGTTGTCGAGATATCACTCCCTCCTCTTCACGAACGAAAAGAGGACATACCAGATTTAGTGGCGTATCTGATTGAGAAGATAAACCGTGAACTGCGTAAAAACGTGAAAAAGGTTCCTCCTGAAGTCATTAAGATTTTGAAGAAGCTTCCCTGGAAGGGGAATGTCAGAGAGCTGGAAAATGCCTTAACTCGCGCTGTCATCCTGGCGAAAGGGGATGTTATTCTTGCGGAAAATTTGCCAATCGATACCGGTGAAAAAAAGATATTTCCTGCGGAGCTTGGCCCCCTGAGAGAGGTTGAAAAGAAATACATTCAACATGTATTGGAGGCCACTAGCGGAAACAAGACCCGGGCCAGTAAAATTCTGCAGATAACCCGACCCACTCTGGACAAGAAAATAAGAGAATACAAGCTGACTGTCTAGTGCGTTTTGTTGCTTGCTTCCAGTCAAATCTTTCTGGAAGAGAACATCTTCAATTGTAAACGCTTTTTACCCCCTGTAAATATTTTTTTCATGAGGCCGGTCAACCACCAGAGCCAGTTTAGATTTCTCGATTTATAAAACGTGCACTTCAGCTCATCTTGAACAAAGGGGAATAGTCTCTATATCCTAACTTTATTAATTTCTGTTAGTTACATCATATTCCCACCCTTCTTTTTCTCTTCACTAAAAAAACTTCACATCTGAAACATTGTTTTTCCGAGAATAAGAAATGCTAGATTAAAACCGAAATTTCATGTGAATTGGCATGAATCATGCATTTTCTAAAATGTTAGAATTCACGAAATCCAAGAAAGGTACAAATAGATAAAATGTCTGAAAAGAAAATCGTTGTGGTTGATGATGATGAATCCATAAGGAAAACTTTCTTTCTGATTCTTCACGAGAATTACCGTGTTTATCTGGCTAAAGATGCGAAGGAGGCTTTACAGCGCTTTAAAAAGGCCAAGATTGATTTAATCATTGCTGACTTAAAGCTGCCCTATCTCAATGGGCTGGAAATGATCAATAAATTCAGAGAGTCAGGATACCAGGGTGAGGCCATCCTGATTTCGGCCTTTCCCGACCTGATTAACGTCGATGAGCTGTCCCGTCTATCAGTTTCTCATTTCTTCGTCAAACCTCTGGATTTAGATGCTCTCAATCATTCGATAGACCATATTCTGAAATCAGAAAATAATACTGAGTCAAGAGTTTAGGAGGGATCCCATGCCCCACCAGGTCTACAGCGAGGATTATGAACTCAGTCAGTGCCGGCTCATCCGGATTCATCACATCTGGTACTCGTTTATCAAGTACTGCGAAGATTTGAAGTACGGGGAGATTGAAAAATTGAAAATTCAAGACGGTCTTCCAATGTTGGCTGAGGAAGTGAAGAAGAAGGTTAAATTTACGGAACAAGATTAAAAATACTCCCATCATTTATATTCAAAGGAATTGGGAGTTATGAGGGGAAAAAATCCCATTCCAGAAATGGAAAGAGAAATATTGGAATTTCTAAATGGAAGAGAAGGGATAGAAGATAAGAGACCGAGGCTATTGGAGCTGTTTTTTTCCGCAGAGAGGATCAAAGAGAGAAAAGAGCGAGAGAATGAGAAGGTATAAAATTCGCTTCTGCAAGATCCCAATCTAAGTTTTATTCGAACTCTCAAACCACTTCATTTATCTTTTGGCTTTGTTCCAAAGTGATGGGATTAATGTTCATGCAGCAAAAGAGATTCTCCAATTGTCATTGCGAGTGACCGTAGGGAGCGCGGCAATCTCATAGAAAAAGGATTGATTTCTTTTATAAGAGATCGCCACGTCGTTTCACTCCTCGCGATGACACGGAGTTCCGTCACTTTGGGACAAACTAAAAATATTATTCATACCGCAGCGAATCCACTGGATTGGCCCGTGCCGCCCGGAAAGCCTGGAAACTCACTGTGAAGAGGGCCGTACACAGGGCTAAAGCGCCAGCCAGGCAAAAAGTTCCCCAGCCGGTATGGATTCGATAGGCGAAATTCTGCAGCCATTTGTTCATCGCATACCAGGCAACAGGCCAGGCGATGAAGTTGGCCAGAACCACCCAT
>JASFPJ010000088.1:0-10970 GCA_050116035.1 Candidatus Aminicenantota bacterium
AGGACCGCTACAGTGACTGCCCAGAACCCATTCATCCGTCTACCCTTACCTGTAAGATACTTCATGAATACCCTCCTTGAGTTCTTGGAAACGAACCCTGAATTTGATTTAAAAGTACAATTTAAACCATTCCCGAGTACGGTTTTGACAGAATTTTATTCAGAGAGCTCGACTTTTCACTTATCTTCCTGTTTTGGCATGATGCGCTGTCTTGGAATGATGCGGCAATCCCCTGCCATCGCCATCTTGAGAGTGGTCCTTTCACTTTCGGGATGAGATTATTTTACTTCAACGGAGACGAGTTTCAAGCAAAAATTATATTTTTTTAAAATTGGGGACAGTCCCCAATTATTAATCTGTCATTGCGAGCGGAGCATGGCAATCTCATACAATGGAATAGTGTATATCCCCTTTTTCTGAAGTATCAAATGGGTGCTGTAAAATTGAAGAAAGTCCAAAATTTCTGGAATGTTAAATGTTAAGACGCGACCCCTATTCTTTTTCAGGCAAAGTCCATTCATAAGACTGGTATTTCCAACTGAATTCATGCCCCGTCACATCAATAACAACATATCCATTAGGGAGTCCTTGCCACGATGGAGCCTCCCACTTGGCACCGCTCAAAATTCCCCCAGTGATGTAAGAAGTCTTCTTGTACTTTATTTCTTCCACCACGTGAAGATGTCCCTGGAGGACGAGTCTGACATTATATCCTGATAGAAGTTTAATGACTTTTGTCCCATTATTCACAACCAAAAAGCTTGGAGGTGCCATCATGTTGTCTCTTTCTATCTGAATATATGCTGTAACAAGAGGAATATGGAGGGCAATACAGACCGGTCTCTCCGTTCCTGTTTTGTCCAGGTCATTCTTTAACCAGATGAGCTGATCATCATCGATGTAGCCTCTGTAACCTCCATTTTCAGTCCTTCCAAGAGAGTCCAGCAAGACAAAATGCCAGTTATTGTAATCAAAAGAACGGTAAGTCGCTCCTTTTCCCAAGCGGTTTTTGAACATACCTTTACCGAGTTCAGGATGCGAGGAATCCACGCCACTTTCAGCAGGTATCCGAATTATGTCGTTGTTTCCGAGGACATTGTGCACAGGCATACGAAACTTCATCGTTGCCTGATGATAGAGGCCAAACATTTTCTCTGCATTATCGAAGGTTCGAGTGTATCTATTTTCAACCAGATCTCCCCCCATAATCACAAAATGGGGCTCTGGCTTCAAACCATTAATGGCTGTAATCGCCTGGTTGAATCCTTCAAATGCCCGTTCATGCGGCATGAGATGGATGTCGGTGGCAAAGACAAACCTGAAATCCTCACTGTCTTTTTCAGGAAGAACTCCTCCCTTGCAGGCACCAAACCACAGAGTTATGAGTATAAGGATTAATGTGATTGCACATGTCTTTCGTGACAGGTTTCTTTCAGTCACTTTCATCCCTTGAATAATGGATTTTTAACTCGCGTTTCTCAGCGCGCTACTCAGCACAATCTATGGACATTATTCCCCTGATTTATCGGCAAAATAATATCAATTCACAGGGCTAGAGTCAACTGAACCGGCTAATGTGTCCAAAATTTTCTTCATTACAGAACGACTAAATTACGTGAGGGCAAGGAGGTTTTGAAATGAGCGAACTCGTTGGCAAATTAACCATTCTATCTATCGTGATGATTGCGGGGATTATTTTTGTGGCTGTGGCAGTCTTTGTTATGTTCTCGATTCTCTGTGCAAATGTGGCGCAGATAAAAAAAACACTGCGCAAAATTCTTGAAGAAAGTTCCAAAAGAAAAAGCCAAATCTCTGTGGATTATCTAACGCCAAAAACTTGATATGAAGAAGAAACAGTACAGAATAATTGGGGACAGTCCCCAATTATTGAAGCAATTGCTGAAATATCAGAAGCGAGGGCACTCTCCAGCTTTACAGGAATTTCTCTCGAACGATTTCAGCCGAAAAAGACTCTCCATGCGCTGGATAAATAGTTTTGGCTCCCTGCGCCAACACCAATTTCCAGCTTTCCTTCAAAGCCTGCACATCTTCCCCAAAAATCGGCAGACTGGGTTTGGTGCTGAGTGGAAGTGCATTCATCGCCAGACACCCGACAAATGCATCGCCTGATTCCAGCACAACACTGATTGACCCGGAAGTATGGCCAGGTGTATGGAGAATTTTCCCCCGAATCCCGTACTCGGCTAAAGACATCCCCTCATCCCCAACGATTACATCCACATTGGCCACAGGAAAGTGAATAAACGGGGCATAGAACATATTTAAAATATGGCGCAGGAAACAGCCCCAAGTTGTCAGGCCTGGAGGCCGATTCTTTAAGCCTTTTTCGAGAAAATCTTTATCCAGATAGTGCATTACGATTTGAGCACCGGTCATTTCCTTGAGCTCTTTTGCGGCCCCCGCATGATCAAAATGCCCATGGGTTAAAATGATCAACTGAATTTCTTCTGGCTTTATAGAAGTCTTTTCCAGTCCTTTCTTGAATTTCTTAATTTTATTCGGAGATCCATCACCGATCATGATGACGCCTTTATCCTGGATGATATAGCTTTTTGCGATCCCCATTTGAATTGGATGGATTTGAATGCTCATTTATAATTCTCCTAAAAACAAGGAATGTCCGAGTTTTTTATGAGATTGCCACACTTCGCCCGTAATGGCAATTTATTCCCACAGGATGAAAGGAGCCTGCCCCACTAATTCTCCAGGTCTCCTTTTTTTTATCAATTAAACTAACTCCTTGCGCAGCCAATCCATATCAATCTCACGAAATGGATTAAAACGTCGATCAAAAACCCGTGGGATAGGACGTTTAAGCCATCGGACTTTCAGTTGATCCAGGAAGGTCACAGCGAAATCCCAATCGATGATTTGTGCGAGTCTCCTTAAGTCTTCAAGATGTTTCGCTCCTTCTTCATCCAGTGTGGCCATGGAACGCTTCAATCTTGGGTACAAAACAGCCTTAGGGAGGAACGCAAATTCAGGTGGGCCCGCACGATAACTGAAGCCTTCCCAAGAGAGTATCTGCGCACGTTCCAACAAAGAAGCCGGAACAGCAAAAGTCAAACCCGCGCCAAGCTTAAACTCGATGAAATCATTGTCTAATTGATACATTGAAATATCCAGAAGGCCATCACCTGTTTCCACATGGAAGAAGTCTGTCTTTGGGGCAAGTATTCGTGTGATACTCGAATCCATAGCGACTGCTAACTCAGGCAGACGCAGGGCCCTGATCTTCCCTTCTTCGGAGATGATGTGTCTCCGTGCCTGGAATAACGTTTTCGATAGAGAGACATCGATATCATGTGCCGGCTCCCTATAAGGAGCCATTCGTGGCAGGAAAGAAAGAGACCCTGATATGAAGTAATCTTCAGAATCTCCGATGATCCGGAAAAGGGATTCAAATAATTTCTTCACGCTCATAATCTGTTAGGATAAGAAGATAATACCTGCACAAACATAAAAATGGGGACTGTCCCCAATTCCAATCATATTTTTATAAAAGTCCGTTTGGAGTACATCCAGTAGAGAATCAGCCAAATCACCGCAAACCCGGCCAATCCCCTCACAAAATTATCCCAGGGTTGAATGAACCGGAGCAGTCCGCCAACAAAAACATCTCCAATCAGCCGGAAATCGAATAAACGAGTCACCATGTAGACTGAAATTGCGTTCATCCCGATCACTTTAAAGCCGAAGGCCCACTTCCGCCAACCCTTGACATCAATAATCATGTAAAACAGAGCCAGCAGCAGGACGCATATTCCTCCAGAAAACAGGACGAATGAACTCGTCCATAAATGCTTAATTATGGGAAAAGCAAAGCCCCATATCCATCCCACAAGAATGCATCCAGCACCAAATCCCGCCAACCAGGCGACTTTCATCCACTGTGACTTTTTGGAGCGCAGAAGCTGTCCGGCAATGCCTCCCAACATGACTGTGGCCCCAAAGGTCAGACTGCTCAGGATCCAGCTGTAATTCGTTCCGTCCTGGAACCGTCCCAGTAGCACCTTATCCAGGTAGATAGCCAGGTTCCCTTCGGGTGTTAAAACTCCGGCACCGTAACCGGGCACCGGGACCCAGGCCATCAATGCCCAGAACACAAGAATCAGCCCTGACGTTATTCCGATCTGCCATTTGATGTCGAAGTTCAGCATGATGAGTGAGGCAATCAAATACCCTGCAGCTATGGCCTGAAGCGTGTTGCAGTAGAGGTGAAGTTTTGAGAGGTCGAACTTCAGCAGGTTCCCCTGGGCAACAATCCCCAGAAAAAACAAGATCGCACTACGAATGGCGATGTGAATGGTAAGATTCTTTTGGCTGTCACCTCTTTCCAACCGTTTACTGAATGAAAACGGCATGGCCACTCCCACGATAAAAAGAAAGAGCGGCATGATCAAATCCCAGAAATGAAAACCTTCCCA
This sequence comes from Candidatus Aminicenantota bacterium, assembly GCA_050116035.1. Taxonomy (GTDB): domain Bacteria; phylum Acidobacteriota; class Aminicenantia; order Aminicenantales; family Aminicenantaceae; genus SOIA01. The sequence goes on from JASFPJ010000088.1 coordinate 4,449, forward strand.
TTTCACATGCCTGAGCTGAGTGCTGATGGCCTCTGTCAATGGATTCTTTGAGACAGCACACAGTCCCATGAATATCCAATGCCCGCCAATAATCCAGAACATATCAAATCCACGCAGCGCATCAATGGAGAGTAACCTTTGGGCAAAAATGTCTGACTGACCTTGTTGACTCATACAAATTTTCCCTTTTTTTGAATCAAGTGATGATCGGGAAGCCGGGCTATGATTTTTTGGACAAGAGAGATTCTCTTCATCTTTGTAATGACCTGTCTGCAATGCTTATCTCTAAAGCTTTTATCACTGGAATAATTGATAGTCAAATGGAAAAAGGGATACGTTCAGGGCTCATGATCGATTCATCTTTATCTTCATGCAGCGCTGAAAATGGGAGCCCGACTCTCATTTTTTTTCAACAAGAGAAAGACATCATCCCTCCCTTTAAATTTTCATGCAATAACATCTCCCATCCAACGTCTCAAAGATATGGAGGTAAAAATGTTACAAGGATTTTTAGTTTTCTCAGCGATTCTTTTATTAGGAAGTTGTTTTTTTCATCAAGATAGGCATCAGAGTCACAGAAAGGGTGATTTCAGTTTCAAGACAATGGCTGCAATTCATGACAATTCATTACGCCGGGTTCTCGATAATCCCTTCAAGACCCTCAAGGCAGCCGGACTTAAACCAGGAAACCAGGTGCTGGAGATCGGCTGCGGCCCGGGTTTCTTCACGATTCCAGCAGGACAATTAGTGGGTGATGCGGGTTGCGTTCATGCTATCGACATAAATCCCCAGGCTATCGAGGTGACCGGCAAGAAAGTCAAAGAGGCTGGGCTAATGAATGTCCAGTTGAGGATTGCCGATGCCGCAGAAACCGGTTTGCCTGATGCAAGCATTGATGCTGTCTTGCTTTTCAGCGTTCTCCCCCACCTTTCTCCAGATACAGTCCTACCCGAGCTGGCGAGAGTGTTAAAAGAGGATGGGATAGTGGCTGTAAGAGGAATCAAAGCGATGTCAGTCACCAATGGAGGACTCTTCGCATTTATTGGGAGAGAAAGAGGAGTCTACCTGTTCAGGAAAAGGCAATGAAATGATGACGAAATTTCACATTTGCCATTGTGTGGATGACTCAATCTAGCGGTATAGAGACTTCTTCATGAATAAAGGCGAGTTCTCAATGAGCTCGCCTTTTCATTTTTGGATCACACCATCTGTTTTAACGCCTCTTCCAAAATCAGGAAAAAAAGAACAGCGACATTCCCAGGAAAATGAAGGCGGCTTCCCCACTTTATCTAACTAAGAAATCTCGTAATCAAGGAACGATCCTTATAATGAATGGCTAACTTTTGGTAAACCTTTTCACTTCTCTGTCGTCTTTTAAAGAGAAAGGTTTTTTTATACACTGATGAATAAATCGATGGAGGCTTCTATGAAACGCTATACGCTATCCCTCATTTTTCTTTTGTCATTTATCCTGCTTGCCCTGCCCTTCTGTAAAACGCAGGATCTGGGATTAACACTCGAAAAAGAAATCCCAAAATTAATGGAAATGGCCAATATCCCAGGCATGTCAATAGCTGTGATTCGCGACGGAAAAATCTTTTGGTCAGGTGCCTTTGGGGTGCGGAACCGAGAAACAAACGAGCCTGTGGATGAAAACACTATTTTTGAAGCGGCCTCACTCACCAAAACCGTAACAGCCGCTGCAGCATTGAAGCTGGTGGAACGTGGAGAACTGGACCTCGACAAGACTCTCGCTGAATATCTTCCCTACCCACAGCTCGCGGGGGATGAGCGATACAAAAAAATAACGGCGAGACATGTCCTGACCCACACGACTGGTCTTCCCAACTGGGGGAACAGGCTTATGCGTGAGCCGGGAGAGCTTTACGGTTATTCAGGCGAGGGTTTTCTGTATTTGGGCCGCACGATAGAAAAGATAACAGGTATGTCTTTGGAAGAGTTCGCGAAAAAAGAAATATTCCAGCCCTTAGGAATGTCCAGAACCAGCTATATCTGGAATGACATCTATGCAGAAAACATTTCTGCGGGCCACGACCGTCATGGTTTTGCCAGCCAAAGAGGTAGGCGAACAGAGCCAAATGGAGGAGCAAGCCTTCTGACCACAGCGCTGGATTATGCCACCTTCCTCTGTTCAATCATGGAAAATCAAGTCCTCGAACAAAAAACAATTGACATGATGCTGACCCCGCATGTCAGAGTGACGAAAAGGGGAGAGCCTACAAATGAATTGGATGAGTATGTTTCATGGGGATTCGGTTGGGGAATCCAGCCAGGAAACACAGAAAACGGATTCTGGCATTGGGGGGACAACGGAGAGCTCAGAGCCTTTACAATTTCTTATAGGGAGAGAAAAGAAGGACTTGCGTTCTTTGCGAATTCCGAGAACCTGTTCCTGATTGCTGAACCACTCATTTCACTCGTTCTGGATGATCCCCAACACGCATTCAACTGGCTCACCTACAAACGGTACAGCGATCCTGATTGGGCCGCCATCATGACACTGGAAAAGACTTTTCTTGAAGAAGGGGAAAAAGCTGGCCTGGAGAAAATGGAAGAGGTGAAGAATCAATTTCCAAAATCTCTTGAAATTCAGGATCTCAATCGCATGGCCCGGTACTTAGCCATGAGAGAAAAGGCAAATGAAGCTGAGGCGATTATGAAATGGATTATTGATTCAGACCCAAAATCAGATGTCGCTTGGACAGGTCTCGCTCGGCTTCGTCTTGAAACGGGCAGATACAAAGAATCAGTTGAATCTCTCAAAAAGGCTTTAGAATTGGATCCAGACAACTCTTCCCTAAAGAGGAGCCTCCCCTGGATTAAGGAGGCTATCCAGGCACAGGAGCATCCAGTTCTTGTTTCTGAGGCGAAACTGAAAAAATATGCCGGTGACTATGGCCCCCGTCATGTGTATTTCCGCCAGGGCAAGTTGTACTATCAAAGAGATGGGAGAAAGGAATATGAATTACTCCCGCTGACTCAGGATACATTCGCACTCATTGGATATGGTGTCTTTCGTCTCCGTTTCGTTCTGGACAAAGAGAGAAATGTGACAAAAGTTGTTGGCATATATATTGAAGGTCGCACGGATGAATCCCTGCGCGATAAGACTAACTAATAAAGGAAAATAAAGCCTTTCCCTTTTTTTCGTGATTACGGGAGCCTACAGTATTCCTTCCCTCGTAATGAAATGACTCAAATGGCGCACAATTAGTGATCGAGTATTACTATCCCCCATTTTTAGAAATGTCGAAGGCGGAGATTCGTCCCTTTCAGTGCTTCTCAGGTGTCCCCTTGGGGAACGTCCCCATTATTCATACACGAGTATGACGACTCTTCTGTTCTGAGCTCTCCCTTCGCTTGTCGAATTATCAGCGATCGGTTTACTGCTCCCATAACTGATCACTTCCATCCTGTGGAGAGGGATGTTGTACTTATCGTGAAGATAATCCATCACAGCTTCAGCTCTAAGCTTTCCGAGAAACACATTCCACGCTTCTTCCCCAGTGCTATCTGTATGCCCCTGAATTTCAAGATACAAACCCCTATTCTGAGCGATGAGCGTCTGGACAAACTGATCCAACATGGCTTTCGCCTCATCAGGGAGATCAGCACTGTTGAATTCAAACTTTGCCTCATCATTTCTCAGAACCTCTTGAAGAATCAGTTTTCCCTGGGCAAATCTTCTCACTTCATCAATTTTGCCATCCAATTCAGACTTCTGTTGACTCATTTCAGATTGATTCTGGGTGATGAGTGAACCGAGGGTTGATAACCGTTCATCATGTTCTTTAATTCTTTTCTGGTTCTCTTCAACCGTACTTTCCATTCCCTCGACTTTTTGATCCAGAGAAGCCACTTCTCCCAGGACATACTTCTTGGTCGCACAACTCGTTCCAGACAACAGGCCGAGCACAACCACGGTGGCCACCAGAAATGTGATCTTGTTTTTATTCATCTTCACCTCCATTCTTTATTCATGAATAACCAAGAATTGGTTATTTGCGATCACCTCCCCCTATTCAACTTTTTTAATCATAGCACAGACCTTTTCTCTGTCAAGTGCCCTCCTAGGATATCTTCTCCTGCATTATTAAAAAAAATTCTCATCTCATTTTTCGCCTTGGTTCTGAGTTTACAGCACCCGTCAAAGAGATTTTTTTTCACCGCTGTAATATCCTTCCCTGGTCCTCACTCTATATTTCTTTTTTGAAGTAACGACTTTAATATTCCGGTACTCGCTTTCCGGGCTTCTATAAGAAGTGTATCCGAGTATATACTGATGACTGATTTCTCTTTTAATCCGGCTCAATGTTTCTTTCAGCTCTTCCGCTTGATTAATAAAAAATGCCTTTCCCCCTGTAGCCGAAGAGAATCTCTCAAGAGAGTCAATGATACCAGAAGAAGTTAGCTCAGGAGACCGTTTATACTTTTTTAAATACTGTTCACTTAAAGGAATCTTATATCCGATGGTATATATCGGCACATCCACCATTCTCGCAATCTCAACAGCCTGTTCAGGAGAAATCTGGCTGTCATTATCAATCCCATCAGTGATTAAAAGAAGGGCCCTTTTTTCGTGAATTCCTTTGTTTGCAAATTCTGGAGACACGGCGACTGCATCATTTAAAGCTGTCTGGCCATACGCTTCAGTCTTCTCCAGAACAGCAAGAAAAGCATTCTTATTATTCGAGAAATTCACAGCCACTTCCACCTCTCCATCCGCAAAAATTAATAATGAGGCCTCATCTTGACGATCTAAAAGGAAAGCCATGAGATATTTGAGCGCTTCTTTGCTCTCTTTCAATTTATCCTGAAGATCCATGCTCCCGCTGACATCAAGGAGAACCGTTAAGCTCAGGGGAGACTCAAAATTGTGGCTAAAATAGGTTATTTCTTTTTTTTCATTGTTCTCATAGATCTGAAAGTCTTCCTGTAAGAGGTCATTTATAAACCTTCCTTTTCTGTCTTGAACTGTGACTGCTATAGAGATGGCACTGACGGCTACATCGTGAAATATTTTTTTATTCTGTGCTTCCTGAGGAAGGGATGATAAAAAAGACACATCGAACGCAACTATCCAAAGGAAAAGGAGAACGACTGACAGTGATAAAAGTATTTTGTCTCTACTTGAAGTGACCGTCTTCATTTTTTGCTTCCTTCACCCACTTATAATTATAACCGATTACGCAAGAAAAATTTGGAATGTATAATAACGTAAAGCCACTATCTAAAGCTTTACGCAAAATGATAGTCCTTGGCTTAAACCTACTCCTCCCTCTATGAATTAGTCGTATGAACCGCCCTAAGTGAGGAGAAAATTGAAGACAGTCCCCAATTTCGTTGTCCAGATATCCAAATACGAGAGGTTAGGTTCCCTGTAATCTTTAATCCCGTCAAATATCTAAACAGGAAACAAATACATCACATTCGATTTCCCCCACCCACGTTCAAGACCTGTCCAGTTATCCAGTTGGCCTGCTCGGATGAGAAGAAAATAACGGCACTCGCTATATCCTCTGGCCTGCCGATTCTTTGTAGGGGATAGCTTGAGGCAATTGTTTTCTCTATTTCTGGTGTCATCCATCCTGTTTGAACTGCACCTGGCGAAATGACATTAACAGTAATTCCATACGGCCCTAGCTCAACAGCAGCCGCTCGGCTGTAGCTTTCGATAGCATATTTGCTGGCTCCGTAGGAAACATTCGAAGGGTGGGCATACGCTCCGTCTGTGCTTATGTTGATAATCCGGCCCCATTTTGCGTTTCTGCCAATGTGACGCCGGGCAAATTCTTCAATCATCAGAGCCACTGCTCGTGTATTCACGGCAAAATGTATGTCAAGAGAATCAGCATTTATTGTGGTCATCGGGTATTCACCCAAAAAGTGAGGATTTTTTTTCAATTCATCATCAGGGAGAAAAGTGTCACACTGATCATGGGCCGCATTATTGATTAATACATCAACGCTTCCAAACTTCTCTTCGGCTCTATCGAATAATTTTGGAATATTTCCCGGATCAGCCAGATCAGCCTCCCAGAAATCACATTCCCCACCCAAATCATCTATCCTTTTTGTGACATCGTCTGCAGATTGCATGAGCATCTTGTAATAATAAGCCCTTCCCGTCTCAGTGGCTTTTTTAACCTCATCTTGGCTTATTTGGCCGTATTCTTCAGGCGATAAACGAAGATAATTAAGGAACACTTTGGCTCCCTGTTCAGCAAAAGCTGCCGCCGCAGCCGCCCCTATTCCATGATTTGCGCCAGTGACCAACACGACTTTATTTGCTAGACCTGTATCAATCATTTGTTCCTCCTCTTTTTCCTATTCTAGCAGAAATGCCTTCATTTCACTCTAAGAGATTGCCACACTTCGTTCGCAATGACATCTAAAAAGCGTTATTGAATGAAGGAGCGTATCCAACATTCCCCTAAAATTAAATCTCAAATGTTAAGATGCGACCCCCTTCATTTATTAGAATTTTCGTAATGTTAAATG
>JASFPJ010000089.1:0-10887 GCA_050116035.1 Candidatus Aminicenantota bacterium
CGAGCACTTTTGGAACCCTCAGAGCACTGCAGGAATCCGGATTGGCCGGAAAGGTGAAATTTGTCGGCTTTGACAGCAGCCCGAAACTGATCCAGGCACTTAGAGATGGTCATATCCATGGTCTTGTGCTCCAGGATCCCATGAAGATGGGATATTTAGGAGTCAAACAGATGACTCTTCATTTGAAGGGCCAGGAGATTGAGAGCCGTGTAGATACTGGAGTCTATCTGGCCACAAAGGAAAACATGGAAGAACCTGAAATCAAGAACCTTCTTGAGCCTGATTTTTCGGCTTATCTGGACCGATGATTCAGAATCAGACTTCTGCGCTAATCCTCCAGATGAGGAACATCGTCAAAAATTTTGGGGCCACCTGCGCCGTGGATGACGTCGATTTTGAACTGAAGAAGGGGGAAGTCCATGCTTTGATCGGTGAGAATGGCGCAGGCAAAAGCACTCTGGTCAAGATACTGAGCGGAGCGCTCAAAGCCGATAGAGGGAGTATGTTTCTAGAAAATGTTCCTTATTCACCTTCGAGCCCTCTGGATGGCAGGCGGAGAGGGGTTTCGATGATCTACCAGGAACTCAACTTGGCTCCGCATCTCACAGTTGAAGAGAATATAATGCTCGGAAGAGAACTCCATTCCTGGGGTTTTGTTCGACGGAAGGGAATGAAGGCAGAAGTCAAGGAGGCTTTGGAATTCGTCAACCATCCGGAGATTTCCCCGGATGTCCCTGTGAAAAAGCTGAGTATCGGAGCTAGACAGGTTGTGGAGATAACCCGGGCTTTGATGGGGAGGGCCGCAGTCATCGTCATGGACGAGCCCACGAGCTCCCTTTCTCAGGAGGACAGCGCCCTTCTTTTCCGGATTATCGGAAGACTTAAAAGCCAGGGAGTGAGTGTTATCTACATCAGCCATTTCCTTGAAGAGGTCCAGGAGGTGGCGGACAGTTTCACTGTGCTGAGAGACGGAAAAAAAGTGGGATCCGGCAAAATTAAGAATGTTTCACTCGAGGAGCTCATCCGGATGATGGTCGGGCAAAAGGTCGAAGAGATGTTTCCTCGGATAGAGCATGAGGTCGGCGATGAGCTGCTCGCATTAAAGAGATTAAAAGGAATAAACATGCAGTCGGAAGTGAACCTTCGCCTACACCGCGGGGAGATTGTCGGGCTGGCCGGCTTAATCGGGGCAGGCCGGACAGAGTTAATCAGAACGATATTTGGTTTAGATGCAGTCGCGAGAGGTTTTGTCAAAATTGCCTATCTATCGACTTCCAAAGGGTCTCCTTCACAGAGGATTCGCCAGGGAATGGGATATCTCAGCGAAGACAGACAAGGTGAGGGATTGGCCCTCTCCCGCTCTTTATCGGACAATCTGACCCTCAGCCATTTTTCTCCGTACAGCCGTCTGGGCTTTATTGCGTTAAAGAAAAGAAAAACAGCAGTGCACGAGTGGATCCTGAGGATGAATATTAAAGCTCGAGGTCCGGATCAGTTGGTTTTGGGTCTATCCGGAGGGAATCAGCAGAAAGTGGCCCTGGCCCGGTTGCTTCACCAGGAAGCGGATATCCTGCTTCTGGATGAGCCGACCCGAGGAATCGATGTGGCCAGCAAATCCCAGATTTATGAATGGATAGGAGAGTTGGCCTCCAAGGGAAAAATGATTCTTTTTGTTAGCTCCTATTTTCCCGAGTTGATTGGAATCTGTGACAGAATCGCTGTATTCCACCGCGGACAGTTGGTTGATATCCGGCCCTATTCCCAATGGACTGCGCAGGGGATAATGGCGGCAGCCACGACGGGAAAGGCGGTTGAACAATGAGAAAAAAGATTGTTCAGTTTTCGTTTGTGAAAAAGAAAACTCGCATTCAGTCTCTCATCAGCTGGCTGGCACCGTTTTTGGGATTGATTCTGGTCCTGGCAATATTCTCTTTGATGCCTGAAGTGCAGGATAGATTCCTGCGGGTCGCTAACTTCAAGAGTGTAGCCACTCAGTCGGTGATCGTAGCTCTGGGAGCCTTAGGGATGACTCTGATCATCATCAGCGGAGGGATTGACCTCTCCGCCGCTTCGAACATCGCTCTTTCCTGCGTCATCGTCGCCTTTTCCATCAATGCAGGCATCTCTCCGGTTGTGGCCATTGTGTTTGGGATTTTGACCGGCGGTCTCGTTGGGTTTGTCAACGGGAGCCTGATCACTTCATTAAGGCTGGTTCCCTTTATTGTCACTCTGGGCATGCTGGGTATTGCCAGAGGTGTGGCCAAGTGGATTGCCGGCAATCAGAAGATCGATGCGCCTCTCACCTGGGTCAATGACCTCATGGCCAGGCATCCCGAACCCTCCTGGCTGTTGATGGCCCCCGGAGTCTGGCTGATGATCATCCTGGCTGTGATTATGGCTGTTGTCCTGCGTTATACGGTATTTGGAAGGCACGTTTTTGCTGTGGGTTCGAATGAAGCCACCGCCCGGCTCTGCGGCATCCGAACGAACCGGACGAAAATCGTCATCTATTCTGTCTCAGGTCTTTTCTGCGGGCTCAGCGGCGTGATGCAATTTTCGAGGCTGACGGTTGGTGATCCCACTGTGGCCGTCGGTCTGGAACTGGATATCATTGCGGCTGTGGTTATCGGCGGAGGCAGTCTGAGTGGAGGGGAAGGGAGCATCCTCGGGTCAATGGTGGGGGTGTTCATCATGTCCTTTCTCCGGAACGGAAGCACGATGATGGGGTGGCCGAATTATATCCAGGAGATCATCATCGGAGCGATTATTGTCGTGGCTGTGAGCCTCGACCAACTCCGCCACCGCCGCGAATAACCATTAGGGGTCGCGTCTTAACATTTAACATTTCGTTAATAGAAAGAAAAACCTGGGGCCACGTCTTAACATTGGACATATTTATCACTAGGTTTTTTTCTAATCAAGAATAATGCTTGCTTCTGCTTAGAATTTTAGCTTCGAAGGAATTCCCTTCCTACATAATTGAGACAAGTCTAATAATAACCACGTCTCACTTAAGGATATAATATTACAAATGGCCAGACCACACAGAATTGAATATCGAGGGGCTTTTTACCATATAATATCGAGGGGAGAAAGACGCGATAATATTTTTTTAGATGACGGAGATCGATTAAAATTTCTAGAAAAGCTAGATGAGACAGTTCAAAAATTCAGCTTAAAGATCCATTGCTATGTTTTAATGAATAATCATTTTCATCTTTTACTCGAAACACCAGAAGGAAATCTTTCAGCCGCAATGCATTATCTCAATACAAGTTATTCAAATTGGTTTAAATCAAAACACAATATAATAGGATCGGTATTTCAGGGAAGATATAAATCGATTTTGGTAGAGAAGGAATTGTATTTATTAATGTTAAGTGCGTATATCCATCTTAATCCGTTTCGTGCTGGGATTGTTGGCAATCCTGAAGAATATGCATGGAGCAGTTTTAGATTCTATATGGGGAAAAGAAAATCCATTTCGTGGATATTTATGGATGATATTTTAAAAATGTTTTTAGGTAGGCGAGATGATTATAAACAATTCGTTTTTAATCATATGATTAAAGAGAATGAAATTAAACAAAATGATATCCGTGGTGAACACGCAATACTTGGAAGAAAAGAATTTAGAGAGAAAATAACAAAGCAACTCAAGTCTGATTTAAAAGGAGATGATATTCGTGAGAAGCCAGATTTAAAGCATCTTAATAAACTTACTGTAAAAGATATTAAGAGCATACTCCTGAAATCCTTTCAAGTAAAAGAGGAAGAATTACTGTCAAAGAAAAAAAATAATGAGTATCGAAAATTATTTCTATTTGGATTGAGGAAATATACTCAATTAAGTTTGAAAGAAATAGGAGCTTTATGTGAGATGGATTATGTAGCTGTTTTTCAATTGATAAAGCGGTTCATTTCGGATTCAGCAACTCATTCTGAAGTGAGAGAAATGCTGGAGAAGTTTGAAAGAGAAATTCAAAAAAAAAGAAATCCGAATGTTAAGATGTGACCCCTTGATATTAGAATCAATCTGCGAATGTTAAATGTTAAGATGCGACCCCTATAGGGATTTGAGGGCCTGGTCGAGGTCGGCGATGATGTCGTCCGGGTCTTCAGCACCCACACAAAGCCTTATCATCTGAGGTGGAACATCGGCATTTGCCCGGGCCTCTTCACCCTGCTGCAGGTGAGTGGAGATGGCGGGAATGGTGGCGATGCTTTTGATGCGGCCTAGATCACCCGCCCTCATGATGAGCTTGAATCCATCGAAAACTTTCCTCGCGTTTAGGGGAGGGCCGTCCACTCGAAAACTGAGCAGGTGTCCGTAGCGGTTGATCTCGTTGCCTTTTCCATCGTCAGAGTCCACGAGCTTCATGTATTTTTTAGCCAGAGGATGATAATGGAAACTTTCCAATCCGAGATAATCGACCTGGTAGACACGGGGATGCTGGCGGAGGAATTCGGCCACTTTCTCTGAATTCTGGCTCAGTAAATCCATTCTGGAACGGAGCGTCCGCAGGTCATTCAAGGCGAGAAAAGCGTTCATCGGCGATGCGGCCGGCCCGGTATCCCGGAAAGGAAGAAACTTAACATACTCGGCAAAACTTTCTTTGAAAAGAGGGTTGTCGTTTTTTATCTTGGTGACGATGGGTTTTCGACTGATCAACGCTCCCCCCATGGCCAGTCCGCTAGCGGTTATGGTTTTCGTCAGAGAGTGGATAACGATGTCCGCTTCGTAGGCAAAGGGACGCATCAAGGCGGGAGTGGCGCAGGTGGAATCGATGATGAAAGGAATGTCCCAGGAATGGGCCAGGTCGGTAATGGCTTTGACATCGCAGAAAGACAGTTGCGGATTGCTGGGAGCTTCGGAGAACAGAAAGCGGGTGTTTTCGTCGATTTTCGCCTCCCATTCCTCAATGTCTTCGGGATGGTGAACCCAGCGCACTTCTATGCCTCTCTCCTGCATCTTTCTCACGGAAAAATGCTGGAAAGTGCCACCGTAAATCTGGATGGAGGAGACGAAGTTTATTTTTTCAGGTCCCTCCTTCTGTTTGATTAAAAAACAATCCACGGCCAGCATCAAAGCGGACATTCCAGAGGCAGTCACGAGGCATGATGTATCGCAGCCTGTCTGGTATCCTTCAAGCAAAGCCAGCGCCCATTCCAGATAATAGTTGGTCGGGTTGGCGAAGCGAGTGTAGCACCAGGTCGGGATCAGGTAGGCGAGCGCGGCTTCCATCTCGTCTGAGTCCCGGTAGGCTTGAGCTGTGGATAGAAAAAGGGGTTCGATCACAGAGCCTTGATTCAGGTTTAAGGCTTCTTCCATTGTGTAGAGGCCTTGAACGGCTATGGTGTCAAATTTGAATTTTTTGACCTGTTCCAGAGCCTTCTTTTTTCGGTTTAAAAGTTTCTGGGCTTCTTTGATGTATTTCTTCACACCCGGACTGTACTCTGGCTCATCACTCATGGATTTTCTCCTCAATCAGTAGAATGTGTTATGTCTTTTTTTTGGCGCGGTATTTTTTGATAACAGAACTCAGTCTTCTGACTCCTTCGACGATTTCCTCTTTTGTGGGGAAAGAAAAATTAATCCTCATGGCATTGTATTTTTTGAATCCTTCTGGATAGAAGACCTCTCCGGGGACGAAGGCGACCTCCTCTTCGATGGCCATGTAAAAAAGGTCGAGAGTGTTTATCTCCTCAGGCACTGTTATCCAGAGGAACAATCCGCCTTCGGGTTTTGTCCACTGGACGCCCATATCCTCGGGAAAATTTTCTTCCATGGCTTTTAGAAAAAAATTCAATTTTTCTGAATAATACTTCCTTGCCTTCTGGAAATGAGCATCCAAATCATATTCCTGGAGAAATGTCCTGCAGATATTCTGGTTCAACTTGGGTGTGTTGAGGATGTTGGCCCCTTTTATAAAGGAAAATTTTTGTATGACCTCAGGCGGACCGATATTAAATCCGACTCGAATTCCGGGACAGAGGATTTTAGAAAAAGTGTACAAACCGATCACATTTCCTTGATTCTTATCCAGTGAATAGATTGAAGGGAGATTTTCACCTCTGTATCTCAATTCCCTGTAAGGGCTGTCTTCGACCACGGGAATCTCAAACTTTTTGCCCAGTTCAAGAAGTGCGAGTCTTTTCTCGAGGCTGGTGGTGATTCCGGACGGATTCTGAAAGTCCGGGACAACATAGATGAATTTCGGTTTTTTTCCCTTTTTGCCCATATAGTCCTCGATTTCTGCCTTCAATCCATTCACATCGGTTCCATCCTCTTCAATGTCTCTGGCCAGGTATTGGGTGTCTTCAAGCTCAAAGGCAGCCAGGGCACCTCCGAACGTGGGCAGGTCTATGACGATAGCATCTTGGGGATTGAGGAACAATCTTCCAACCAGGTCCAGGCCGTGCTGTCCGGAAGTCGTGATCATGATGTTTTCCGGTTCGATATGGATATCGTCCTCTTTGAGATAGTCTATGATGGCCTCCATCAAGTCCTTTTCTCCTGGAATAGGGGTGTATTGAAGCACATGCATCCAGTCCTCTTTAAGGGACTTTTCCGTTGCTTTCTTCACAATATCTAAAGGAAAGACATCGCTGCTGGGCAAACCTCCGGCAAAAGAGATGACGCTGGGATCGCTCAGGTACCTGAGCATCTTTCCGATGGCGTACCCTTCGAATTCCTTCATTATGTCAGCGAATAATGATTTCATGTTTGACCTCAATAAGTTTTATTTTATGCCATTCCTGTCTTTAGTCTGCTTAATCTTTTATAGCTTTGTAGCGTTCGGGGTCGTCAAAGACATCGATCACAAAAACCCTTGTGAGGAAGGTCGCTGAATGCACGATTCCTGCGGGGATGTAATACCAATCGCCTTTCCGGTAGACTTTTGTTTCGTCTCCAATCGTTAACTTCATCTCCCCATCGATCACCATCCCCCACTGCGCGCAGTGTGAATGGGGAGGTACAACTCCGACGGGTTCGATGTCGAAAAACATGACCTGTTTATCGGAGCTCTGGTGAATCCACGCTCTGACTCCCTCAAAAGGGATGTCAGCTTCTGGGAGTCCTCTTATCATCTCAGGATAAGGGGTGCCTTCCCATTCATTTTGATTCTTTGTCATGGAATCCTTCCTTTCTGAAAATAGTCGAAGTTGTCTCTCATCTTATAAGATCAGATTCCCTATTATGATGAATTCCCTCACTGTTGACTTCCCAGATGCTCTCTGAGCCCATTCTTAAAAGAGAATCCTTCCTATTTTATTATTAATGCACTAAATGTTTTACCATTGTCATTGCGGGCCCGAAGGGCGTGGCAATCTCTTTCTCTGAATGATTCTGTACGAGATTGCTTCATTTCACTCGCGATGACATTCTATTTAATGGGTTTGTATTAATACAAAGCCTTTATATACCCCCCATCCACCTGGAGGGCTATTCCGGTTATGTAGCCCGCCCCTTCAGAAGCGAGAAAAGCCACAGCCTGGGCCACTTCCTCCGGAGTTCCCAGCCTTCCTAAGGGGATGATCTTTTCAATATTTCTGTAGAAGTCCTTGACCGTGCCTTTTCCGCCTTCTTCGAAGGATTTGGCCAGCTCTTCCACTCTTTCTGTTCTTGTGTAACCAGGACAGACCGAGTTCACAGTGATGTCAAAGGGAGCCAGCTGATTGGACAGGGATTTGGAAAATCCCAGGACTCCTGCTCTGGAAGTGTTGGAGAGGATCAGATTGTCGATGGGCTGCTTGGCCGAGATGGAAGTCATGTTGATGATTCGGCCCCATTTCTGTTCCTTCATATGGGGCATGACTTCATAACAGAGGTTAATCGTACTCAAAAGGTTGAGCTCCAGGGCTTGCTGGTAATCATCCACTGTAAATTCATCCACCATTCCCGAGGGAGGGCCTCCAGCATTGCAGATCAGAATGTCTATCTTTCTGAATTCTTTGATCACTTCTTCGACCATTTTATGCGTCTGATCTCTGCTCGTGACATCAACTGTGAACGCCTTGACAACGCCTCCTGTTTCCCCAGCTATGTCATCCCTGGTTTTGAGCAGCCTGTTTTCCTCTCTGGCGCAGACCACGACCTTTGCCTCTTCCTGAGAAAGACGCAGAGCGATGGCTTTTCCGAGACCTCGGCTGGATGCGGCGACAAGAGCCACTTTATTTCTAAGACCAAGATCCATTTTTAACCTCTGTAAGAGACCTTGGCAAACCTCGTTTCGTGACCTCGTTTCATGATCTCTTTGGCATCTTTATCGCACCTTATGCATTTATGGTAGATGACATCGCCGATTTTTTCGGCCAGTTCGTTTCTCTCCTCATCGGAGAGGAAGTAAGCCTCCATGGTGTCATAGGGCCGTGATTCGCCGTCGCTTTCATACTTGATGGTGACATTACTTCCGGCTTCGAGGACTTCGAAGGCGCTTTCAGTCCAGTTGAAGTCGGCCATGCCCAAATCGGGATTGATGCGGAGATGGGCAGCGAGCGAGACAGGCAGTCCCGAAGCCTGAACCTCATCAAAGCACTGGATAAAGGTTTCCGCAGTGGAGGCGTTTCCGATGTTGATCTCATAGACCGGAGTCGTGCCATCGTCTCGGAGGTACTCTTTAAAGATGTTGAGCAGCATCCGGAGCTGGATAACGTTCTGGGTGGAGAGGAGCATGGAAATTTTAAAAGAGAGGTTGGGGATTTCCCGCGCATAATAACAGGCAGCCACGATTGTTGACCAACTCGGATTAAGGAAGAAGTTCGCACCGGTGGTCAGGGCAGCCCGTGTGATTCCGTCAAGATAGATGAGATGATTGTTGTTTCCGACCTCAACACCCCCAAGGTTGCCGTAGGCTGTCCCCATGTTCTTAAGAATGATTTGGCTCATTCCGTTTCCCAAATCCCTTCTCTCAAATTTCTCGCCAGTGACTTTTTCCACTCTGTCGAACCTTTCTTCGGGAAGAGGGGTGCCCAAAAGATTGGTCGTGCAGAACTTGCTGGCTTGAAGGATATTTTCAGCCATGGTGAGAGTCGCCAGCAGGTCACCGCTGTAGACGTAGGCCTCGGTTAATCCAACGACCGATATCATTTCCGTCGGAAAGAGAATTTCTCCGTTTTCTGAAATTCGTCTAAGACAATCGAAAGTAGGCTTGGCTCCCTGAAAACCAGAGACTTGAGTGGTGCAAATTCCTTTCTTGGTTACGGATATCTGGTTTTTCTCGATGAAATCCTCAACTTTAGCAAAATTCTTCACATATCCTTCGGACTTTTCCAGCATGTCTCCGAATCCCTTTTCCTCAGCGATTTTTTTTCGGTTCTCATAGTCCCTCAGCGATTCAATTTTCTGGGAAATCTCTTTGGCCCCTCCGTATGACTCCAGCAAGGCATCCATTGCCTTGAGGTCCTTGTCGCTTAAAAGTTTAAAGTGCATCCCTTTTTCTCCTTAATGGATCTTTTTTCTTTTCATGAGATATTGATTTAAATTTACTATGTAAAAAAATGCTATTTTTCTTCTGAATTATTTTGATAGTTGCCCATTAATAGCCAGCATATCTGTGAGGATGGAATATCCGGTCTCGATTTTCCCGGCGCCGGGTCCTTGAATCGTGACTTTACCCAGCAAATCAAGGTCGAAAGTGAGAGCGTTATTGGCTCCCATGATGCCAGAAAGAGGATCAGAGAGGGGGAGCTTCTGTGGAGCGACGCTGGCTTCGATTCGACCGTTCTCTTTCCTGGTCGAAGCGATGAGCTTATACCGGCATGCTTCTTTTTTGGCTTCCTGGATTTTCTCCTTGGAGATGGATGTGATTCCTTCCCTCTTTGCATCAGAAGGTCTGATGTTCCCTTCGAGAAGGACATTAGAGAGGATAACGATTTTTGCCAGCGCATCGTATCCTTCTACGTCCGCAGTAGGGTCGGCTTCCGCGTAGCCTAATTCTTGGGCCAGTTTAAGTGCGTCTTCATAGGCCATCCCCTCTTCTTCCATTTTTGACAGGATAAAATTAGTGGTTCCATTGAGAATTCCTTTTATCTCCTTAATCGTATTCCCGGCAAAGCCACACTCGAACAGGTTGAACACAGGTGTGCCGCTCATGACGGTTCCTTCGATTCTGAAGAACACATTGTTCTCTTCAGCCGATTTTTTCAATTCTTCATAAAACAGAGCCGCCGGTCCTTTGTTGGATGTGACGACATGCTTCCCCGTTTGAAGGGCTTTTTTAATGTGGCTTGTGGCCGGCTCCGCTGTCTGGATATCCGTATATGTCAATTCGGCGATGATATCCGCGTTGCACTGTTCGATGACCTGCACAGCATCCAGCTGATCGGCTTCATTGGGCTTCCCTTCGAGATATTCTCCGATGTTCTTTTCTTGCTCCAACAGATGCAGGATTTTCTCTATGTTAATTCCTTCCGGGAGGAGAAGCGAGCCTTTCAGTTTATCGCTGATGGCGACGACTTGCGCTTCAAAATCGAATCCATTTTTTAAATATTCCTTTTTCTTTAAAAGAATTTCCAGGAGGCCTTGCCCCACTGTGCCGCAGCCGATAAGTCCAATTTTGTGTATCATTCGATTACCCTCCTTGCAGGTGAATTTGTCCCTTGAGATTTATAAGCCCTTTTATCGTGCAGGAATAGTACACGGAGTGAATGCATCCAAGCTAAAGTATGATTTTGGATAAGAGAATATATCATATCCATTTGAGAAAGTAAAAATTGTCAAGAAGAGGAGACATTTGATTGCATGAATAAAAGGATTGCATTTTTTACGTGAACGGACTCAAAAGAGTTGAAGAGGACAAATCTGCCTCTTTAACCGGCGATAGTTTTGCCGTGTGTTTCTAATTTTTCCGTTTAGGCGATGAACCGAGTTTATTTCGAAACAAA
>JASFPJ010000090.1:0-10797 GCA_050116035.1 Candidatus Aminicenantota bacterium
AGATCTATGCCGGAATATCGAAGCAGGTCGGAGTCCGTCCCGCGAAGATATGGTTATGGAAGCAGATTCTTAAGTCCATTCCTTCTTTTCTAGCTGATTCATTTTATTGGGGGGTTGTCATGTTAAATAATTATTTTAAAACAGCTATAAGGAATTTGAAGCGCTATAAAATTTATTCCTTCGTCAACATCACAGGGCTTTCAGTGGGCCTGGCTTGCTGTATCCTTATAGCCTTATACATCCATTTTGAGTTGAGCTACGATGACTTTCATGAAAAAGCAGATAACATCTACAGGATTATAGAAATAGAGACTGAAAGCGGAAAAAAACAATACAGCGCTACCATTCCAGCTCCTTTAGCGCCCACTCTATCAGATGAGTTTCCCGAGATTATGCGTGTGGTCAGGATATTTCATCCTTCCTGGATTGAAAAATGGAAAATATCCCATGAGGATAAAACTTTTTTTGAAGAAGATGTTTTCTTCGCAGATTCCGAAATTCTTGATGTCTTTACTTTCCCGCTTGTCCAAGGTCATCAGAAAGATGCCCTTATTGAGCCATATTCCGCAATCATCACCAAAGAAATGGCTCAAAAGTACTTTGGGCATTCCAATGCACTGGGTAAAGTATTGTCTATTCATGGAGTCCAGACAAAAATCACTGGAGTCATTCAGGATGTCCCTCCCAATTCCCATTTCCGGTTTAAGTTTCTCATTTCGTTGGATACCTTAGAGAGCCCCGGATTCAGGAATGTGGTCCACGATATGCTCAACAACTGGAGGTCTCATAATTTTTATAGCTATCTTCTCCTGCGCGAAGAGATCTCTTCGGTGAAGCTGGAAAAGAAATTCGTGCCTTTCCTGGAGAGGCATTTCAACACAAAAATAACAGATTTTGATTTATACCTACAGCCTCTGAAAAAGGTCCATCTTTACTCAAACAATTTCAGTTATGACATCACAACTTCTAATAGTGATATTGCCTATGTCTATATTTTTTCCGCCATTGCTTTGTTTATACTGATTATTGCCTGTATTAATTACATGAACCTCACCACTGCACGGGCTGCAAACAAGGCCAAAGAAGTCGGAACGCGGAAGATAGTCGGAGCGAGCCGGATACAGCTTATTCTACAGTTTTTGGGCGAGTCCATCATTCTCCTGTTTATCGCACTCGTGATTGCTTTACTGTTAGCTTCCCTAATGCTGCCGGTCCTTAATTCCCTTGCTGGCAGTGATTTCGCCATAGACTCTGAGAATCTCCTCTCCATCCTGGGTTTTTTAATCGCGGCATCGCTTATTTTAGGTTTTGCGGCGGGTATCTATCCTGCCCTGTTTCTTTCAACTTTCCAACCTTTGCATTCTTTGCGCGGAAAATTATATACACGTGTGAGTAGGGTTCATTTTAGAAAAACGTTTGTAGTCGTCCAGTTTGCGATATCCATCTCATTGATTATTGGCACTCTATCCAGTCGAAATCAACTCAAGTACTGCATGAATAGGAATCTGGGTTTTGATAAAGAAAATGTGATCAGCATTCCTGTGAGAGATGTAAAAACAATCCTTGAATTTGATTCGGTCAAGGAGAATCTCCTCCGACATCCTGAGATAATGAGTGTGGGTCGATCAAGCAGTTTGCCAGGGAAAACCCTGGGCCGCAGAGGTTTTCTCCCTGAAGGCAATGAATGGGCGCCCAGGTATTCCATATTCGTGGACTACGATTTCATTCCCACAATGGGAATAGAGCTAAAAGAGGGAAGGAACTTTTCGAGAGAGTTCAGCACTGATGGTGAGGATGCCTACATCATTAATGAAGCGGCAGCCGAAAAATTTGGCTGGGATTCAGCCGTGGGTAAGCGGCTTATTTGGAAGGGCGATCGGAATAGTAAAGGACAAGTCATCGGTTTGGTGAAAAACTTCCATTTCAAATCACTCCATCAAAAGGTCGAGCCTGTTATTCTCCACATGCTTCCTGAGAGAAGTGGCTTCAGCTACATGACTATAAAAATCAGGACCCAAAATATATTTTATCTTACGGGAGATATAAAGAATATATGGGAAAGATTTTTTCCAGGTATCCCCTTTGAGTTCTTTTTCCTGGACGAGCATTTGAATAGACTGTATGCTGCAGAAATAAGGCTGAGCAGAGTCTCTGGGATATTCACTTTTTTGTCCATATTTATTGCCAGTCTCGGAGTGTTTGGCCTTGCCTCATATATAACAGAACAACGAACAAAGGAAATCGGAATCAGGAAAGTGCTCGGTGCCACTTCAATGAGTATTGTGATCCTCCTTTCAAAAGAATTCACTAAGCTGGTTATTCTTTCAAACATTATTGCCTGGCCGATGGCCTATTATGTGACTCATAGGTGGCTTCAGAATTTTGCCTACAGAATCGACTTGAGCATTGGAATATTTTTGTTAGCTAGCTTTTTAACAGTGACTATTACTTTGTTATCGGTGGCGTATCAATCGGTTAAAGCTTCTGTCATCAACCCAGCCTGTGCTCTCCGGTATGAATAATTATCTGGCGATCGACAATTAAATAGACAGATAAATAGCCAGTCCAAAATCAAAGGATTCAGCATTTCCAAAAAAAAGCGGGGCCTTTTTAAAAGAGTCGTCCCCCCCTTTATTCTTCAATAAAAATGATTGTCTAGTGAAAGAAGGAGTATAAAAATTCGAGATTTAAAATCTTAGTGTAAAAATTGTCCTGACATCCGGCTCAGAAATGGCGCTGATTGACCCATGATGCAAGCGTATGATTTGACGAGACAGGCTGAGGCCGATGCCTGAGCCTTCTTCTTTTGTTGAAAAGAAAGGAATGAATATTTTTTCCAGGTTTTCCTCTGAAATCCCTGGCCCGTTATCCACTACCTGGATGATGATTCTCCCCCTTCCATCCATAAGGGCATTGAGCTCTATTTGAGATTTTTTTCGCTTTTCCACAGCTTGAAAGGCATTCAACATGAGATTGATCAAAACTTGTTCGATGAGTTCGGGGTCTGCAGTGAGTTCGAGACTCTCTGGCTCAACGCTGATTTTGAAGCGGATTGAATTCTTCTCGATATTGGCCTGCATAAGCTTCCGGATTCGGTCGAAAAGCTCTTTTATGGAAAAGATTTGAAAGTTAGGCTTTGGAATCAGAGCTAAATTTCTGTAGGCATCCACAAAATGAAGGAGTCCCTGGCTTCGTTTCTGGATAGTCTGAAGCGCTTGCTGGATATCTTTGAGTGCCTCATTCTGAAATTTATCGCTTTTGATTTTCTTGCCATAGGCATCCCTGATCAGCCCACTAATCGTAGACGTCAGGGAAGCTATGGGTGTGATCGAGTTCATGATTTCATGAGTGAGCACTCGTATGAGCTTCTGCCAGGCTTCCATTTCTTTTTCTTCCAGTTCGCTGTGGATATTCTGTATGGAAACCAATGAGTAATTTAGCCCTCTCAATTTGAATTCTGTGGCATAGAGAGCTAAATGGAGCAATTCGTTCTCATCTTCGACTTTCACTAAAGCGCTTTCTCTGGATTTCAAGCGCAGCATTGTGTCGACTAGAGTCTTGCTGAAAGACTCGAGGGATTTAATGTTTTTGAGCCGCGGGACTCTTAAAAGGCGTTTGGCTGCAGTGTTTATCAATTCGACATACCCGTCCGGTTGAAAAGCAATCAAGCCTATGCCCACATGTTGGACAACGGTCTGTAAATACCGGAAATGCTCCTCCTTATCCGCTCGTGTTTTTCGGAAGGCATTCATAACTTCTGTGAGAGCTACTTTCAGCGCATCAAAAGAAGAGCCAAATTTTTTATCCATGAAAGTTTGAGAGAAGTCTTGGTATTTGATGGATTGGAAGAAACGAGCTAAATCTCTGTTTGTCTTTTCAACATAATGGATAAGTCCGTAGATTTGATACAGAATTATGGCCCCGAGAATAATAAGAGCCGTGTATAAATTTGTTCGGAAAAGGAGGTAGAAAAAAAGGCTGATTGTCACTCCGATAAAGAGAACTCGGATGATGCAGTTGATCCTGAATCGCTTAAAGACCATATTTTTCGAATCTTCGGTATAAAGACGTTCGGGATAATCCCAGCTCTTTGGCTGCGTGGCTGATATTGCCGGCGTGTTTACTGAGAGCTTTCCGGATGACCATCTTTTCAATCTCCTCAAGATTGAAATCATCAAAAACCATGCCATCTTCTTTGGTTCCAGTAGAAGGGAAGAAAAAGTCCGAAGGTTGCAGCGCTGTGGAATCACTCATGATAACTGCCCGTTCTATCGCATGCTGGAGTTCTCTGACATTTCCTGGCCAAGGATATTTCTCCACTCGTTTGATAGTCGCAGGGCTCACTCTTTTTAACGGTTTGTTGTATTTCTTACAGTAAATTTTAAGGAAATGATTCAGCAACAAGGGAATATCTTCGACTCGTTCTTTCAAAGA
Source organism: Candidatus Aminicenantota bacterium (assembly GCA_050116035.1). Classification (GTDB taxonomy): domain Bacteria; phylum Acidobacteriota; class Aminicenantia; order Aminicenantales; family Aminicenantaceae; genus SOIA01. The sequence goes on from JASFPJ010000090.1 coordinate 4,435, forward strand.
GGGCATATGAATTTCGACAGTGTTGATTCTGTACAGCAGGTCCTGGCGGAATTTATTTTCTGCAACCAATTCATGAACAGGCAGGTTAGTGGCACAGATTAGGCGGACATCAATGGGGATATGTTTATTGGAGCCCAGGCGAATAACCATGCGATTCTCCAGAACTGTCAACAGCTTTGCCTGGAGAGTTAAAGGCAGATTACAGATTTCATCAAGAAAAAGAGTTCCTCCAGATGCGATCTCAAAACGTCCCGCCCGGTCTTCTCTCGCATCCGTGAACGCTCCCTTTACGTGACCGAATAGTTCACTCTCGAAAAGAGTTTCGCTCACGGCACCCATATCCACACTGATAAAGACTTCATCCGCCCGCTGTGATTGGCGATGCAATTCGCGGGCAACCAATTCTTTACCGGTTCCGTTTTCTCCGAGTATCAGTACATTCGCATCTGTTTTCGCCACTTTTTGGATGGAAACGAACACTTTTTCCATGGCCGGGCTCTGTCCTATGAAATCGTGAAAAGGCTGGTCGAGATCTGCGCTGAGCTGTTTTTGGCGGGAACGGAGGTTATCCGCTTCTATTCGGGACCGTCTGAGATGAATAGCCGAGGAAACAGTGGCGATGAGCTTCTCGTTCTGCCAAGGTTTGAGGACAAAATCAGTCGCTCCCTCTTTTATTGCCCGGACAGCCATTGAAACGTCTCCAAAAGCGGTGATAGGGACGATCACTGCCGCCGGATCGACCTCGAGAATCTTGTTTAACCACTCGAAGCCTTCTTTTCCGCTCGTGGCCCCCTTTGCGAAATTCATATCCAAGAGAATCACGTCGTATGCATTGTTTTTCATGAGAGAGGGGATGATTTTCGGATTCTTTTCTGTATCTACCTGGCCAACATGTTTTTTAAGGAGAAGCCGTGCCGCATGGAGGATATCTTCATCATCATCGACTATGAGTATTTTTCCTTTCTTTTTATCCATGAGTTTAACCCTTTATCATTGAAATTATTATACCAAAACAAGGGTCTAAAATCTTTTCTAGCCCTTTTTCATCATTTCAGGTCCTTAGAATTAGCCTTGCAAAATACGTGCCCTTTTGAATAAAACTGAAATTTTCTCCTATTTTCCTGAAAGAACCTGCCCTTTTCCTCCTGTCGAATCCGAGGAGAACTGTTCGATATCGTACATCTTCTGTCATACCAGCGAACACTTTTTTCATGGGTTTTGGCAACCGTTTTGTCATTCTCTCCGTAAAATCAATAATGGCACATTTATTGCTATTAAGCTCATAGGAGTAGAAATGCACAGGAATTTTTGTATGAGTTTGACATTTCAAGCTGAAAGGATTCATGAGATATTCAAGTATGGAGGATAAAAATGGGAATGGATCGTAAAATCAAGAAGAAGAAATGGCCACCCAAAAAAATTGCCATGTATACAGTCGCAGGACTATTCATCATTGTCGTTCTTTATGTGCTTCTTTTCAAGATGAGTAAATCCACGCTCAACGTTAGAGCAGAGAGGTTGACCATTTCCACCGTAGAAAGAGGTCCTTTTCAAGAATACATCCCTGTGGTCGGAACTGTCCTTCCGATCTATCAACATTTTTTAACGGCTGACGAAGGAGGAAGGGTGGAGGAGATTTATGTGATCGCCGGGACAATGGTCGAGAAAGGAGATGCGATTCTAAAGCTGGCTAACACCAATCTCATTATCGATATTATGTGGAGGGAGGCTGAGTTGTTCCGAGCCAGCGATAACCTGCGCAGCACTAGACTTTCCATGGAACAATATCGACTGCGGTTGTCACAAGAACTTGCGGATATTGAGAGCAGACTTCAGCAGCAGAAACGCATCTATGAGAGATACAATGAGCTTGTCAAGGACGATTTGATCGCCCAGCATGAGTTTGAAATTGCTAAAGATCAGTACGATTATTTGGTCAGGTTGAAGGAATTGACCGTTGAGAGCCAGAAAAGTGATCTCAAGTTTCGTCAGGCGCAAATCGACGCGTTGGAAGACTCGTTGGATCGAATGGAGTCAAACCTCGTTGTGCTCAAGCAAAAACAGGATAATCTGACTATAAAGGCACCTATCTCCGGTCATCTCACCGCACTCGAAGCGGAAATTGGAGAATCCAAGTCGCCCGGTCAGGAAATAGGGCAAATCGATGTACTCGAAGGATTTAAAGTCAGAGCGGGAATCGACGAGCACTATATCGCTCGGATCGAGAGAGACCGAACCGGGCAGTACGAATTTGCAGGTCAAACAGGGAAGCTGATCGTCAAACAAATTTATCCTGAGGTGCGGGATAACAGGTTTGAAGTGGATATGGAGTTTGTGGGAAAGGAGCCTGGAGGGATAAGGCGGGGACTCACTCTCCATATCAAGCTGGAATTAGGGGATATCGCTGAATCTCTTCTTTTGCCGAGAGGTGGTTTTGAACAGACAACCGGAGGAAATTGGGTGTATGTGCTGGATGAATCAGAGAGTATTGCGACGAAACGAAGAATCAAAGTGAACAGGTACAATCCCGATTTTTATGAGGTGCTTGAAGGATTAATTCCCGGGGAACGGGTCATCACCTCATCCTATGAAAGCTTCGGCAATATGGAAAGATTAGTCCTGAAATAATGCAAAAAAATACAGTCGGTCAATTTTCAATAAGAATAAAAATTCAAAAAATTTGTAGGAGGATTTAAATGATAAAAACCAAAAACCTTAAGAAGCTTTACACGACAGAAGAGGTTGAGACGACGGCATTGAACAATGTGAACCTTGAAGTCAAAGAAGGAGAATACGTCGCAGTCATGGGACCATCCGGATGCGGAAAGTCGACGCTCTTGAATGTGCTCGGCATGATCGATAAGGCGTCCAGTGGTGAATATTTTTTTCTCGGAGAAGAAGTGGCCACTTACTCCGAAAGACAGCGGGCGAACCTCCGGAAATCCAACATTGGTTTCGTGTTCCAGAGTTTTAACCTCATCGATGAATTGACTGTTTTCGAAAACGTCGAGCTTCCACTTCTTTATCTAGGTTACTCATCTGCGGAAAGGAAAAAAAGAGTCAATGAAGTTCTGGAACAGATGGAAATCATGGCTCGGAAGAGTCATTTCCCCCAGCAACTATCAGGCGGTCAGCAGCAGCGAGTGGCAGTGGCCAGAGCCGTTGTCGCCAAGCCCAAATTGATCCTGGCTGATGAGCCGACTGGAAACCTGGATTCAGCCCATGGCGAAGAAGTGATGAAATTGATGGGAGAACTTCATGAGGTGGGGACCACGATAGTCATGGTTACGCATTCCCCCGCTTATGCGGAATACAGCCATCGAATCATTCATCTCTTTGATGGGCATATAGTCTCTGAAAACATCCAGAAAGAATTCAAGATTTAGGAAAAACAAAGTCCATCAAGCGGAGTTGTTTTTTCTTTGCGGAGGACTTTGACAATGATAAAGGAGGAATAAAATGAGAGAAGTCGTCCTTCAAATACCTTCGTTTGAAGCAGAACAAAATATTGACATTGATGTGAAGATCAACGGGAAGAAACGAACTATGCATTACAGGGTGGAGATCATCGAGTGGGAAGACTATGACGGAGAATCTGCGGATAAAGTAGAAGTGATAAAAAGAGTCATCAAAGAGCATGATAAAGCTTGGCAGTTAGTTCAAATCGGAATTCCGACAGATAAAAATATACCGATCATGTTTCGAAAAAAAATAGAAAAACCGCCAGGAAGCTACAAAAAAAGTGAATCATGTTTAGAAATTATTTAAAAGTCGCATTGCTGAAGCACGAATAAACAGGAGGAAGGTGAAAATGAATAAAGCCATTTTCATAATAGTGTTTTTGATTCTACTGTTTTTCTTTTTCCTTGGGTGTGTATGAATGGAGGCATTCAAGAATACACTCTTTTATTCATTGGCTTTATCGAGTGAAACGAGATGAGACACTTAAGATCTAGATATGCTTTCGTGGAAAATATCCACTCATTTGAATGGAGGGATTCATGCTTTTAAAAGAAATCTTGCATAAATTGGTCGAAGATAACGAACAAGTCCTTTTAAGCAACAATGGTCAAGATTGGACGGCTGATGCGCTTCTGGAGATCCTTTCTGAGCCTATGTTGAGAAGGCAGGCCCATCTCCAGCCAGGGTTATACATAGCGGAAATCAATGAGGCCGGTTATCTCGGTCAGGTCTTGTATAAATTAAAACCAAAGTAAATTCTGAATAGGGACGTTCCCCAATGAGGCACCTTATTCTTATGCATCTAGAAGGCTAGCCGCTAATATCTGTCAACCGAAGGCTAAAATGTTCAGAAATTATTTAAAAATCGCTCTGAGGAATATCCGGAAGCATAAAGGCTTTTCTTGTATCAACATAGCCGGCCTGGCCATTGGAGTGGCGGCCTGTTTGCTCCTCTTTTTGTGGGTACAGGATGAGTTGAGCTATGATCGTTATCATGACAAGGCAGACCGGATATTCAGAGTGATTACCCAGAGTGAGGCGGAAGGCCAGACAAGACGTTTTGCCAAGACTTCAGCTCCTATCGGGCCAGCCCTGGTGAATGAGTTTCCCGAAATCGAAAAAGCCGTCCGGTTAGGCCGGAACAGTTTCGTGGTCAGCTACCTGAATAAGCGCTTTATGGAAGAAGTCTATTTCACAGATCCTGAAATCTTTGAAGTCTTTACTTTCCCTTTGGTCAAAGGGAGCGCGAAAAATTCACTTAAGGAACCGTATTCCATCGTTATCTCTGAAGAAATGAGTCGTAAGTATTTTGGTGACGAAGATCCCTCAGGAAAAATAATCACTCTGGGTGAGTGGCGTGATTACAAAATTACGGGAGTTTTTAAAGATGTTCCGCAAAATTCTCATTTTCGATTCCATTTCCTGGGCCTTTTTTCCGATTACGCACCGCGTAATTTCGGCGAATGGGGGATTTCCAATTATTGGACGTACATACTGGTCTCTGAGAAATTTTCTCCTGATGAATTCGAAAAGAAGTTACCTTTATTTGTTGAAAAATACAGGGGAAAAGAATCAAGGTATCTGTACAAGACATCCTATCCGCTTCAGGCCTTGACTCGAATCCATCTTCACTCCAACATGAGGGGAGAGCACGAGCCGAACAGCAGCATGGGCACCATTTATATCTTTTCCGCGATCGCTGTGTTTATTCTCTTGATTGCCTGTCTGAACTACATCAATCTTTCAACAGCCAGGTATGCTATTCGGGCCAAAGAGGTTGGATTGAGGAAAGTCATCGGGGCCACACGACCGCAGTTGATCAAACAGTTCTTGGGAGAGACATTCCTGTTTTCCTTCATCGCCTTGCCTCTTTCTGTCATGCTCGCAGAATTGTTCTTACCCCTATTCAATTCTCTCTCTGGAAAGAAATTGGCCGTTCATTATTTTGACAATATATTATTAGTGCCAGGGCTAGCCCTTATAATCCTCTGTATCGGATTCGCTTCAGGGATTTTTCCGGCTTTCTTCATTTCTGCACTCAAGCCTGTTAATGCTCTGAAAGGAATGTTTAAAACCAGCTCCAAAGGCTCTGCACTGAGAAAATCCTTGATCGTCAGCCAATTTGCCATATCTATCCTCTTTCTCATCAGCACGTTCATCGTGTTTTCTCAGTTGAATTATATGAGAAATAGGAATTTAGGGTTGGACAAAGAGCATGTCGTGACCATCCCTATTTATGATAAGAATGTGCTGGGAAAGCTGGATACGATCAAGAATGAGTTTTTACAGAATTCAAGCGTGTTGAGTGTCTCTGTTTCAAATTTTTTTCCTGGCAAAGCGATTTGGTATCAGAATTACAGGTACGAAGGCATGAGCGAGAGCGAGAATCCCATGATCCGCTGGTTCGTGGTGGATCATGATTTTATAGAGACATTTAAAATCTCTCTTGTCGCCGGGAGAAATTTTTCAAAACGTTTCCCGAGCGATGTCGACTGCGCGTATATTCTCAACGAATCCGCCATAAAAGAAATTGGATGGGAGTCGCCAATCGGAAAAGAACTGGAGATAATCAATAAGGGACCTGTCGTTGGTGTGGTGAAAGATTTTCATTTCAGACCGTTGCATCAGAAAATCGAACCAGCCGCGCTCTATATCTATCCTAAATTATTTCAATATATTTCTGTACGGATCAGCCCCACTGATGTTTCTCGCTCGCTTGATTTTTTAAAAACGAAGTGGCAGGCGCTCGTTCCAGGCCAGCTATTTCAGTATTCTTTTTTAGATGAAGACTTTGACAAATTGTACAGAACGGAGATGAGATTGGGCAAGATTTTCACAGTGGTGACTTTTCTGGCCATATTCATCGCCTGTCTTGGATTATTCGGCTTGGCTGCATTTGAA